>CAUJFT010000369.1 GCA_963169475.1 Bacteroidota bacterium
TGCCGCGGTAGGTTTCTTTTTCAGGCGGCGAAAAGCAGATGCCGGTTTTAGCTTGAGTAAGAAATAGCAGGTTTCCCATAGACAAAAAGTAGGCATCCAGACCACGACTAATTTTCCTCCTGGCTTGATGTTGAGAAACAAATGATGGGATAATGCCCTAATTTGTTCAGGATTTAAACAATTCCAACCTCCAAAATTGGAAAAAGCAAGGTCAAAAGGAGCGGCAGAAAAATCGGGAGGAGGAAGGGTCAAGTCCCACTTCATTGTCGCAATGGGGAGGTTTTTTTTTTGAGCTTTTTCCTTAGTAAGCATGAGCATCTGTTCCGAAACATCAGTTGCAATAATCTTTGCGCCGCACTGGCTAAAATATATAGCATCTACGCCCGTGCCACAATTCATTTCCAAGACTTGTATATGCTGTATTTCGGGTAAAAAAGAATACACTTGCTCTCTTTGGAGTATCCCAATGGAGGTAAGGCTAAAGTCCTTATCGTATGTAAGGGCGGCTTTATCAAAATCCGCATTTTTCATTTCATATCAAAAGTTTTAGGGGCAAGACACTATTTTATAGTACTTCCGCAAATGTAAGAAAAAAAGAGAAATGGTAGGGTCATCGTTCATTAAAAAATGATGAAAGAATAAGAAAATACCATGTTAGACTTCTTATAGCTAAAAAACTATCGAATAAAAGACACAAGACTTACTCTACTTTTTAATCATAACCCGATATTCAGTACGGGAAACCTCCTCGGTCAATCCTTAGTAAACAGAGTATGGAAAGAGGTAACTGTCTATGCCTATCCTAACTTAGATTCATTCATGAGGTTGTGAGTATTGAGAGAAGCCCTTATTTACTTTCTACTGATAAGGTGATTGTACTCCTCCAAAGCCCTTCACGTCAAGCAATATTCACCTCCGCAATCCCCCAAAACCCAAGCCGTAAACTAAACCCGAAAGGAGAGGGATTTCTGGCGGGTAGAAAACGGGCAAGGAGTGTTCTATAAAATAGTAAAAACGGGAGAGAATTACCCAAATAGTAATGAGGGGCACATTGAGTATATTCTTCTCCAAATATTGGATTGCACATTACGCCTATGAATTAGTACAACAAAGTAGTGATTTTCCCGTATAACCAAGACAATACAATATTAAATTTTTCTAAAAAATGAACGAACGGGATTGGGCAGCCGTCATACGACTTTTAGACGATAAGGAGGTGTCTGGCGAAATCAGAAAACAAATATTGGAGATGGGGACAGAAGCTATCCCCCCCTTAGAGTCTCTCTGGGAGAAGAGTGAGGATACTGCGCTCCAAAGCAGGATAGAAGACCTGCTTCAGTTTATTCAATCTGAAGTAGCTTTGGGAGAACTCAAAGATTGGAGAATGAAGGGGGCAAAAGATTTATTGGAGGGGTGGCTAATCGTTACACATATACATTACCCAAAAATCGGATTGGAATATTACCATAAGCAGTTTTCTCGCCTTGCCAGCATTATATGGTTAGATATGGAAAAACGGAGGAATTATAGAGAGCGGCTATTATCCATCAATTATGTTTTATATAAAACAGAACTTTTTTATCCCGAAAAAACGGAGGCGGATAATCCTGACCGATACTACCTCAAAAGTTTCATGGAATCAAAAGCAGGAAATGACTTTTCCCTAAATCTTTTGTACCTGATTATCAGCCGGATGTTAGAGTTCCCCGTTACGGCTTATATTATTGAAGAAGATATTGCTTTGCATTTTGGAGACCACCAATCGGAGTTCTATATTGATGCGATGAACTTTGGGAACGTTTTTCATCGGGAATATATTGATAACTTTATTCGGCAATCTTATACCGGAAAAACTGTGGATAATTACCCACCGGCTTCTAATCGTGAGCTTATTACAATAATGATAAATGCGTTATCAAACTACTATCAGGCTCAAAATCGCCCAGAAAAGGTATATTACCTAAATCAAATGAAAGAGGTATTAAGATAAAATGTACCTTTGTCCGAATTTTCTCACTAAGCGTAAAGCAACAGAACCCATATACTTATGCACTTTCACTATTACACCCTATGCCGATTGAGGGATTATCTTAATCATACATGGAAAGGCATTCAGGTTTTAGATTGTTTTTCTCAAAATAAAAGAGAATTAGTAATCCTTTCGGAGACTATCGCCTTGAGAATCGGGTGTAATACCCCTTTGAGTTATATTGTTCCTGTTCCGAATTACAGCAAAGCGGGGCGAAATGTAGCTACTTTGTTTACGGTACTTCAAGGAGCGGTTTTTTCCAGATGTGAAGTCATTCCTATGGAAAGGGTTATGGTATTATACTTTTCTGAAGGATACGAGTTGATACTTAAAATGCACAGGATACAAGCCAACATTATCCTTAGAAAAGACAAAGAGACGATAGGCTTATTTATCCAATCATTCCGTAAAGATGAAAATTTTATTCCCACCTCCGGTAGCCTCGATTGGGGCAAAGCGCAAGAAATGCTTACCCTAAATGCCCATACAGAAGATAAGATAATCTTAAAAATAATGCGGGAAGTTTCTCCCATCTTTGATTTGAATTTTGTCAAAAGGTGGAAACAATGGGTTGCGATACAATCTCCTATTGAAGCATTGAAAAGTTGTATATCCGAAGGAGAATCTGGAAGTCTTTATATTTGTAAGCATAAAGAAGGGATATTATTCTCTCTTTTTCCCGAAGAAAATAGTATTATTCATGATAATATTGAAGAAGCTCTTTTTTTATACCTAAAATTATACTTTCAGCTTCTAGCATATACCACTACATGGAATTCCTTAAAAAAATCACTCACGGAGCCTTATCAAAAACTCAAGGGAGTTTATGAATCTTATCTTCATACTATCCGGCAGTTGGAGGCAGAACGCTCCGCTGAAGAAATCGGTCATCTGATTTTTGCAAACCTTACTCGTATTGAGAGAGAAATGACGGAATTAGTGGTGGAAGATTTCTATAACGATAATCAACTGCTTACAATAAAGCTAAAAAAAGAGCTTACCGGTACTGAAAATGCAGAGGCTTTTTTTCGGAAGCATAAAGCAAGAAAGGCAAAACGCACTTATTTAGAAAATGAGTTACCAGATATGGAAACCAAACTCATCATGTTGGAAGAAAAAGCAGATTGTTTTATGCAAATTCCCTCTCCGGCTTTGCTTATCCTTACCTCTAACGGTTTTGAGGCAAACGCACTGAAAGCCCTTAAGCGTATAGAAAAACAAGAGGTCGCAGAAATGATGCGAAATGAATATCCTTATCGCTATTTTGAGAAAGAGGGTTGGCAGATATTTGTAGGGAAAAATGCGAAAAATAATGACAACCTACTTCGTTTTGCCGATAAAAATGATTGGTGGTTACATGCAAGGGAGGTAAGCGGCTCTCACGTCATAATCCGGCAGCGGTCCGGGCAAAATTTACCCGAACCTATACTTGAATATGCCGCAGGCATCGCTGCTTGGTTTTCTAAAAGTCGTACTCAAGCACTTGTTCCCGTTATCTATACGCTTCGGAAGTTTGTACGCAAAAGAAAAGGCAGTGCTGCCGGCGAGGTGGTTGTTTCAAGAGAGAGTGTGATTCTTACAGTGCCTATTAAAGCCGGCGATACAGAAGAGTAAGCCCAATACCCGTCTCCAAAATCTGCGTTTTTCCGAAGTTTCTTTGATTTGAGGTTGTAAGTATAAGTGAATAAAAGACTAAGAAAATAGCCATTAATTAAAATGGTAACTACCAATCACTTAATTCTATTATTTGCTATTCATTCTTGACTATTCACTGCTTAGTACTTTGCACTCAATACAGAACTACACATTCTTTGGGTAAGAGAGATTTATACTTTGATAGCTGCTCTGGGGAGATACCCGTATTTCTTAGGTCTAACTCCCGAAGGTGCGTACAGTTCTTAATACTCTGCGGCAGAGATTGCAAGAGACTATTTCCACTTAAATTAAGTTCCTGAAGTGCGGATAGGCTTCCAAGTGAGGTCGGCAAATGATGTAGGTGATTATTACTTAAATCCAGAATTTCAAGGCGATAAAGGTTGCTGATATTCTCCGGAAGTATTGAAAGGAGATTCCCCTCTAAATCAAGATTTTTCAGGGCAGAAAGTTTACCTAAAGAAGCCGGAACTTCTGTCAGATTGCAGTGGCTCATCCGGACTTGTTCGAGACGATTAAGGCTACCAAAGCCTTCCGATAAGGAAGAAAGAAAAGAATTATTACTACAATCTATAGATTTTAACAAAGGAAAAGCCGTCAAGTCCCTCCCCGGATTTTTGATGTATCCATTATCGCTCCAGTCCAACTCCTCAAGCAGGGCAAGCCCCTTTATATTTGGGGGTAACTCGTGTATCTGATTCCCCGAAAAAGAAAGTATCTTCAGGTTTTTTAAGCCAGAGATTCCTTCGGGTAATAGTAACAATTGGTTGTTATCCAAATACAGTTCTTCAAGCCCGGCAAGCCCCGATATTTCATTCGGCAGAGCGCGTATCTGATTATAGGATATGTCTAATTGCTTTAGCTTTTTGAGGGTGAATAGCTTGGGGGAAATGGTACGAATCCGGTTTTCTGCTAATTCTAACGTTTGTAATCCGGAAAGCAAAGAAATGGAAATAGGGGTTTCTACGAATTGATTCCGATTTAATTTTAGGGTATGCAGGCGGTTTAGCCTAATCATTTTGGAGGGGAGATACGAAATTTTGTTTTGGCTCAAATCCAAAAGCTGAAGCTGGGATTGCAACCCGATTTCGGAGGGAATACCAGTAAGGGAGGTATTGCTAAGGTTCAAGGTATCCGGGTATAGGGTTTTGAGTGGAGACCACACACTCCAAATATGTTCAATTTCAGAAAGCCGACTTTCTGCAAAATCATTTTCAAAAGGGGTTTTTACCCTGATGTACATGTATTTAGCACTATCCAATAAACCATTTTTGAACAAATCGCCAGCAGCTTGTCCGTAAGCCGCCCGCTCCAACCACTCATTAACCTCTTGCCCATTCGTAGCGTTTCCCGCTTTTACAAAATAATCAATTGCTTTTTGGTATTCTCCTTTTACATATTGCTCAATTCCTTGATTAAGCCATTGGGTCTGCATTCCCGATTCGGGCATTCGGAGACCTCTTACTCCTACAATTTCCCCCGTTCGACTTCCGTCTAGTGTCGAAATTTGGGCAGCCCTTATTTTTTCTATCCAATTGGGAATATCATTGACCAAAGGAACATTGGCACAGGTTTTGGCAAGCCTGAATGCAGAGGTAGCCGATTCGTATTCTTTTTGTTCAAACAACAAGATACCCTTAGCACGCCAACAATCAAAACTACTTCCGCAATCCTGACCATAACTGTTTGATAAGAAACAGAGGAAAAATATAATAATATAATTTTTGCATCTAAGCATAATCTGAAGTTAGTGTGATTGGAGGTTGTTCCTAAATTAAAAATATATGCAAAGATAATAATTTTATTTTATAGAGCAATTTTTTTGAGAAAAAATACGAATTTTAATTTAAAGTATCAAAAAAGTGTGTGTCCGTATTGTTTCAGCCATTGCTCGGATTCTTTATAATCGGGTAAGTACGACTCTACTAAGGACCAAAACGTAGGAGAGTGGTCAAAATGTATGGTATGACACAGTTCGTGGATAATTACATAATCAATAATAGGTTTAGGGGCTTTAATCAAACGATAATTTAGCCCAATATTCCCTAAAGAGGAGCAACTCCCGTATTTTGAATGGGTATCTCGGATAAATACCTTTTGATATTTCAACCCTGTTACTGACGAAATATACTCCAATCTGGGAATAAGGTATTTCTTGGCTTCTTGTTTATACCATAATGTGAGAGACAGTTCATCGGATATTTCATTGGGAGGAGAAACTATTTCTCCCAATAATCTACAGTCAGTAGGCGGGCGTTTCTCCAAGGCGTTTTCAAAGATGGCCATCTTATTAAGTATCCAATCTGATTTGGAGTTTACCCATTCTTGAATTTCGGATATGGGGAAATTCAAAGGAGCGGTTAGCTTTACCTGCAAATCAGGAGTAACTCGGAGTGTAAGCCCTTTTACGTTTTTTCGGATAACCCGATATTCTATTTTTTTCATAACAACTATTCATAGTAACCTAAATTTTTTCCCATTTTGAGCAGTAAGCTAACGGCTTCCCTCCCTTTCTCGCCCAAAGAAAGGGAGAAGGCATTGACATACAAATTAATGTGTGCTTGTTGAACTTCATTGGACATTTCTTGTGCGTATTTCCCTACAAAGGGCTGTACCACCTCACGGTGTTGGAGGGCAAAAGCGACACTTTCTCTAATCTGTGCTTCTACTTTTCGGATTGTCTCTTGTCCCAAGCTGCGTTTGGCCACAATTGCCCCTAAGGGAATGGGTAAGCATGTTACTTTTTCCCAATGCTCTCCCAAATCTTGTATTAAACGTAACCCCATCTCTTGATACGTAAAGCGATTTTCGTGAATAATGACCCCGGCATCTATCTCTTCCCTCATCAAAGCCGGCATAATTTCGTGAAATAACATTTCTTTTTTATTTCTGATTGTAGGGGCAAAAAAAGTCAGGAGTAAGTTGGCGGTTGTGCTAAGACCCGGAATTGCTACCGTTAATTTTTTCTCAATAATATCTTCAATTGTATAGGGATTTTTTGAAATGAGTAAGGGCCCACACCCATGTCCAAGCGCACTCCCTGAATCCAACAACTCGTATTCATCCATGATTAGCCCATAAGTATTATATGAGATTTTCACTATATCAGGTTTTCCGGCTCGTGCCATTTCATTTAGGTTGGATATATCTGCAAGTGTTATCTTGTAGGAAATATCATCTGTATGGATACGACCATTTACCATCGCCTCGAAAGTAAAGGTATCATTGGGACAAGTACTAAAAGCTAACGTTAATTCCATTGATTTTTATTTGTTCTGTATCTTAAAGCAAAATGACACGAAATAGGTTTTCGATTTACCATATAAGGGAGATATTTTTATTGTTCACACTCTTTGGAAGAGGCTTAACGCTTTCTCCTAAATACCGACTATTAGCCTATGTTTTGAAATGAATAGATAAAAAAAATCGACAAATGATTAATCCTTTATATTAATTTTTAAATAAATATTGGGTTAAAATCGAAAAAGGTCGTAACTTTTGGCTCTTAAACATAAGTTATATGAAAGCAAAAAAGCCGATAGAAGTGATTTGCTTCACTTCTCCCATTTCCAACGGCAATTAATAGAAAAATTCTTTGAAAGCCAAGAAAAACGCGGAAAAAACGAAAGAAAAAATCATTGCCGTAGTAAATGTGATTTTAAAAATCGTTTGCGCGGGGGCAGTGGTGGAGTTTAGACAAAATCTATGTGTCTTGGGAAAGTATTTATTATTATTTTAGGAAGTGGAAAAATGGAGGCTGGCAAAATATTGCAGAAGTTAGTTGTGAATAAGTGTATTAGAGAAGGAAAAGGTGACAAGCAGGGTTGAATATTTTATCCCAAATAAGAGATATTTCATTAATTTATATTTACTTCGTACTTTATTAAATCAGTGATGTATATGCAAAAAATTTTCTTTACTTTATGTTTAATAGGGCTTTTCGGGTTTCGGTCTGTTTGGGGACAAGAACCTAAGACCTATAAGGAATTTGACCCCAATAAAATAGAAATATGGAAACGGGTTTCAGAAGTGAACGATATTAAAAAACAGCAATATTCTGTGCTATCTGATGATAGTTTGGTTAGGACATTAAATCTCTCCTTGCGTTATATTCGGTTGTATTATAAAGCGGAGGAAATTTCAAAAATTGAAGCAGGATTTGTTTCCGGAGAAAGAAGAGATTTTCTTTGGTGGAATCGGCAGCCTTTATTGATAGGCGTAATGAAGGAAGGCAGCAAAGATTATAACGTACAGTATTATTTTTTGAATGGGGTATTGTATGAAACCAAACATAAGGAGAATCTTTCTGTAGAAGACGAAGCAACCTTAATACAGCAATCTGAATCGTTAAGAGGACTAGGATTAAAGTTAATAAAAATACAGCCGAAATAATAATCCACTAAATCCCTACGGGGATTGCAGATAGTAGTGTGCGCGTATATTCAGATTGTGGGTTTTTATATAAGGCTTCAGCCTGATTTGTCTCTACGATTTTTCCATTTCGCATTACGATAATCCTATCAGAGAGGTGCTTGACTACGCTTAGGTCGTGAGAGATAAACAAAAGCGTAAGTCCCATCTCTGCTTGGAGGTTACGGAGTAGGTTTAGAATTTGTGCTTGGACAGATACATCTAAGGCGGAGACCGATTCATCACAAATCACAAAAGACGGGCGAAGGGCAAGCGCGCGGGCAATACAAATCCTTTGTCTCTGCCCTCCGGAAAATTCATGGGGCAGCCGGTCATAGTGATGGGGGTGTAGCCCTACTTTTTCCAACCACTGCAAAGTGAGTGCTTTTCGAGCTTTGTCCGAATCTCCAATTCTATGCACCTTCAACGGCTCTTGTATGGCTTCTCCTATTTTCATTGCGGGGTTAAGTGAGCTATAAGGGTCTTGAAAAATTAGTTGAATTTCTTTCCTAAGCCTCCGCATTGCCTTGTCTGTCAAGGTTCTTAAATCTACTCCATTATAAAATACTTGCCCAGCAGTTGGAGGGATTAGCTGGAGGAGGCTTCTCCCCAAGGTAGTTTTTCCGCAGCCGGATTCTCCCACAAGCCCCAAGGTCTCTCCTCTGAAAATATCAAAACTCACATCGTCCACTGCTTTGATATACGTTGGGGTCTGAAAAAACCATGATTTGCTGACGGGAAACCATGTTTTCATATTTTTAACGGAAATAATTGTACCCGTTTTTTCCAAATAGTCCCTTCGGGTTTTGAGCATTCCCTCCGTAATATAATTTTTCTCTCCCTCTAATTCATGCTTTCCGGTAAGGAAGTTTTCTACTGTTGGTAACAAATATAGCCTATGATGTAATTTTGGACGGCAGGCAATCAGCCCCTTCGTATAAGGGTGAGTAGGGTTAGTAAATACCTGCTGCACTGGACCATTTTCTACTACTTCTCCTTGATACATTACCGTTACCGTATCCGATATTTCTGCAATTACGCCCAAGTCGTGAGAGATAAAAATAATTCCCATCTCTGTTTGAGCTTGTAGTTTTTTTAGCAAGATTAGAATTTCTTTCTGAACAGTTACATCTAAGGCGGTAGTAGGTTCATCGGCGATAAGTATCTGCGGATTACAACTAATCGCCATCGCAATCATCACCCTTTGTTTTTGCCCGCCAGAAATCTCGTGAGGATATGCCTTAAAAATTCGTTCAGGGTCGGGTAACTCTACTTGTTTAAACAACGCTAAGGTACGGGCTTTTGCCGTTTTCTTATCCATTCCTTCATGCAGCGTAAGCATTTCGGTTATCTGATACCCGCAAGTAAATACAGGGTTTAAGGATGTCATAGGCTCCTGAAAAATCATGGCAATAGATTTTCCCCGTATTTTTCGGATACCTTTTTCTGGTAAGGCAAGCAGGTTTTGTCCGTGAAATAGAACTTCTCCCTTATGGATTGTTGCCTGCGAAGATAATAACTGCATAATCGCTAAGGACGAAACCGATTTTCCTGAACCCGATTCTCCTACAATTCCGGTAGTTTTCCCTTTTTCTACCTCAAACGACACCCCCCTAACCGCCTTTGTAATACCGGTTTCATTATGAAAGTGGATATGTAAATCCCTTACTGTAAGCATGTTTTTATTTTTTCTTCCCGTTAAGGGAAACTTGGGTCAAAATCAAAAAAACAGAGACTACTGATAAAAAATAAATTACATCTCTTGTATCTATTACTCCTCTGCTGATGCTTTGATAAT
>CAUJFT010000370.1 GCA_963169475.1 Bacteroidota bacterium
GGGTAGGAACAAGCGTAATCTGCATATTTAATTTTGGGGACAAAGATATAAATAAGTGGTGAATAATTGATAATGTGTACTATAAATTAATTTAACTTGTTTTTTATCAGTAATTTATATCATTCTATACTTAGAGGTAAAAGGTTAAGCATATAAATGCTTATGGTCTTATCTTCTTGGGGGCTTGAAAGACTATTTGTTCTTTTGGTATAATTAGATTGAAAACGATGAGAGAAGAGGATTATTTTCATGTACATCAAGTCATCGCCTCAACAATAGACATCGTTCAAGCGGAGGTTGTCTATCGGGCAAGCTCCGCTTGGGGGCTGATGTATGCTACCTTTGGAAACATAGATAAGCGATTCACATCTCTACTCATCAATCACTAGCGAAAAGAGATTTGGTAAGATACTATTTCTTTTATAGAATGTAAAGACCCGTCTCAAAGAGAATAGATAAAACTACAAATTGGAGAAAAGTACAACAGCGAACGCATTTTATTTATTGAAGTTCTGATGTGCCTAATGGTACGGAAGAACCGATATTTTCTTATCTTTATTGATGTTTTTCCTACTAGAATGGGTTGAGTTTATACAGAGCGTGATATTTCGCCTTTGCTTAACATGAGGGAGACGGAAAAGAAACTCTCTATTCTTGCCCTGTCTCTATATTTTCAAAAATTAATTGTAATATTTAACTTGGGGTAGATACTCATTGAAAAAAATCTTTTATCATTTTAATGGTTTATTAATTAGTATCCATGGCACAAACATCAAACATGACATTCGGGAAAACATTTCTGGCAAGCCTATTAGCATTTGGAGTAATCGTCTTCGTAGTAATTATACTCTTCGCACTTAGCCTTGTAAGTATGATTGCCTCAGCCGGAAGCGGCTCTTCTAATATCAAAGTAAAGGATAAATCGGTACTTCACATGAAACTTAGCGGCGAAATGGCAGAAAGCGCGCAAGATCCAGAGATAGATTTTGAAAGATTTTTTCCGGGTGCTGGCGTAAGCAGTAAGGTGGGCTTGTATCAAACAGTTCAGGCGATTCGATATGCTAAAACGGACGAAAGAATAAAGGGTATCTATTTGGATATTGATATGGTATTTAGCGGAGGCTGGGCTTCTCTCAAAGCACTTAGAGATGAATTAAATGACTTTAAAAAAAGCGGTAAGTTTGTAGTTTCCTATTCTCAGGCTTATACCGAGAAAAGCTATTATATTGCAAGCGTAGCAGATAAGATTTACTTATCTCCTTCGGGTATTATGGAATTTAACGGACTAACCTATTCCCCGATGTTCTATACTGGCTTATTTGAAAAGTTAGAGATACAGCCCAAAATCTATCGTGTAGGTACTTTTAAATCTGCCGTAGAGCCTTATTTTTTGAAAGAAATGAGTGAGGCAAGTGAGCTACAAGTAAAGGCATTTCTGAATGATATATGGGGGCAGTTTGCAGAAGACGTAGCGGCTTCGCGTAAGTTATCTGTAGAAGAAGTTAATCAGTTAGCAACAAATTTTGTTTTTGGAGATGGATATGCGGCAGCCAAAGCAAAGTTGATTGATAAGGCAGCTTATGAAGATGAAGTGAAAGACGAACTAAAAACACTTTGTGGATTGGATATTAAGGATAAAAAAGAAAAACTACGCTTGGTTAAACTCAAAAGCTACCACAAACTTGTGAAGGATAAGAATGAGGGAGCTAAAAATGAAATTGCCGTAATCGTAGCAGAGGGGCAAATCAATACAGGAAAAAGCGATGACGGCACTATCGGTTCAGCTACACTGATAGACCAAATCCGTAAGGCGCGGGAAGATGAAAAAGTAAAAGCAGTAGTATTAAGAGTAAATAGCCCAGGAGGAAGTGCTTTGGCTTCTGATGAGATTAACCGTGAAGTAATGCTTACCAAAGCCGAAAAACCGGTAGTCGTTTCTATGGGAGACCTTGCCGCTTCTGGCGGTTACTATATCTCCGCCCATGCGGATTATATTTTTGCCGAAAAAAATACAATTACAGGCTCTATTGGGATATTTGGGGTCTTGTTTAATTCCCAAAAATTCATGAACAATAAACTTGGGCTTACTTTTGACGAGGTAGAAACCCACGAAAATGCAGACTTTATTAATCCAAATTTCCCCTCTAACCCACTTCATGATTCAATCATGCAGCACTACGTTACTAATGGATATGGAAACTTCCTGAAAGTGGTACAAACTGGAAGAAAATTTGCCGATACGTTAAGTGTGGACAAAATCGCACAAGGTAGAGTATGGTCTGGGAAAGAAGCATTAAGCATAAAACTCATTGACGGGTACGGAAACTTAGACTCTGCTATCGTAAAGGCTTCTAAATTGGCAAACCTTACCGAAAAAGATTACCACATTAATATAATCCCTAAACCTAAACAGCCCCTAGAAGCCTTATTTGAATCGGGGTCAGATGCAGCTTTCCAAAAAATTACGAAAAATGACCCTCTATATGGAGAGTTAAGAATGATTAGAGAGGTAAAGAAGCATTTCCCTAAAAATGGAACTTATGCCTTATTGCCAGCAATGATAGAGATAAAGTAAATCGTTTCTACTAAATAGTAATACTTTAATCCTTATTATAATTTGCCCCTATTATTAGTATATCTCTAATAGTAGGGGCAAATTATTTTGATTTTATAAGCGATTAAAGGCTTCTCTTCCACTATTTTTGCTAATAATAGAATAAAACTACTATATTTGTGGTGAGTTGCTTTTAATTTTCTCTTTATCAACGACAATAAACCTTAATCTAAATATAATATGCTTGGAATTAGACACATAAAGTTTGACTCGATGACCTATGTCATACATTATAGTAGCGGGAAGGTATCTAAAGAAGGGAGGGGACTATCGTTTTTCTATTTTGCACCGAGTAGCTCTATTGCTGCGATTCCCTTAGGGAGTAATGACCTTCCGTTTATATTTACAGATGTAACAAGTGATTATCAGAGCGTTACGATTCAGGGGCAAATCAGCTATAAGGTTATTCAGCCGAAGGTGCTTGCAGATGTTCTTGATTTCACGGTAAACGAAAAAGGAGAGTACAAAAAAAACGACATCGAAAAACTCAATCAACGAATCATCAATGAAGCCCAAACCTCAACCGCCTCTTTTATTCACGGAGCTGGACTAAAAGATGCACTAAGGGCAGCCAAAATCCTCGAACAAAAAATAAAAGAGGGATTAAGCGGGTCTCAAGCGGTAGGAATGTTAGGGATAGAAATTCTTGGTACAAGTGTGCTTGCAGTAAGAGCCGCGCCAGAAATGACAAGGGCACTGGAAACCCAAACCCGCGAAAAATTGCAACAAGAAGCAGACCATGCCATTTATGAAAGAAGAAATTTTGCGGTGGAGCAAGAAAGAAGAATCAAGGAAAGTGAACTTAATACTGAAATCGCAGTGGAGGAAAAGAAAAAACAAATTGCAGAAAAACAAATGGAAAGTAACGTGCAGAAATCTGAAAATGATAGAAAATTAAGAGAAATGCAGATAGAAGCCGATATTTCTATAGAAAACCAAAAAAGACAATTGATAGAACTCCAAACTACAAACAAAAAGCAAGAGGCAGAAACACAAGGATTTGTGATAGAAACTACCCTAAAACCATACCGCGAAATAGATTGGAGAACGCTTGTCGCCTTAAACAATAATCCTGACCCGAAATTTAATATTGCGCTTGCGTTCAGATTATTAGCTGAAAATGCCGAAAAAATCGGAAATGTAAATATCTCTCCAGAACTCTTGGAGACGATTCTTAAGAGATAAAATCCTATGCGAGCCGAATACGCCATCATCGTAAAAAACCAAACGCGATTAGAAATCCTCATTGAACGATTTAATACCAAAGCCCAAGCGCGGTTTTATATTGAAAGTGTAGGAGGAAGTTTTTCGGATTACGAAGCCGAACACGAAATTTTTCAGCAAGCCCTTCTTGACTTGCAACGCCAACTTTCTGTGATACTAAAATATAAGATTGTAGAACGAAAATTTGTCCCCTCTTTTATTTTTTCGGAAAAACAAGTCATCTTCGTCATCGGACAAGATGGGCTTGTTGCCAATACGGCAAAGTATGCCGGAAATACGCCGATTATTGCAATAAACCCCGACAAAAAAAGATACGATGGGATTTTATTACCTTTCGATACCCATAGTTTTCAGCTTGTTTTAGAAAAATACCTACTTGGAAAAGCCCTTATTAAGGAGACCTATTTTGCCGAAGCCCGCCTCAATGACGGACAACGCCTATTAGGTTTTAATGATTTATTTATCGGAGCAAGTTCTCATATTTCCGCACGGTATAAAATCCAATTTGAAAACAAAGTAGAAGAGCATTCTTCTAGCGGGCTAATTGTCTCCACTCAAGCAGGGAGTACAGGCTGGATGAGTTCTATTTTTAATATGACTACAGGGTTACTCCTGCCACCACCATCAACCCGAAGTGTCTCGAAACACGAAAAAAAAGATTCGCCTATTTCAGTGGATATTCCCGTCCTTTCGCCCGAAGAATTATTATTTGTAGTGCGCGAACCCTTCGCAAGCGTAAGAACCCAAACAGGAATCGTAAGTGGAAAATTAAACTCCAATATTAGTTTAAGGGTTGAGTCGCTTATGCCGGCAGGAGGGGTAATTTTTAGTGATGGAATTGAAAAAGATTTTATGAACTTTAATAGTGGAGCAATTGCTACAATTGGTCTTGCCAAAGAAAAAGCCCGATTAATTATAGGTTAGCCTTTAAATATATTTTATTCCCCATTTCCCTTACAAAATTTTATTTCTTTACGTTTTTTAACCCACTTGTACTCTTTCACAATAAGAGATTAAAATACTTGAATTTATATACCATACCCAACCATAGAGGAGACATCTTACGTCTTTCTCTATATTAGAAAATTTGTATCTCTAAAAAAATAATGTAGCCCTCCCTTATTGCAAATAATCTTTGTTTAGAAGTACAGTTAAAAACTAATCATTCATAACTACTTATATATGAAAAAGAAAAATTTTATCTTGGGTTTAATTCTTTGCTGCTTTTATACTTCAGGGCTTGCCGCCGATTATCGTAGCCTCTATGAAAAATTAAAAGAGGTAAATGCGCAATGGACATTACAAACAGATATACCCAATCAGGTCTATACTTTACCCCCCATCTCTAATGAAAAACAAGCAATTGTTACCCATCTGCAATGGGTAAGTGCTATCTTAAAGGCACGCCCGGTCCCCCTATTAAACCCTCAACAGCGTAAAAATAGATTACATTGTATCGAAATGTTAGAAGCGTATGCTAAAGTAGGGATATTCCCCATAAATACTTATTTGCCTTTCCGTAACCCCATTTTTATAGATAAAGAAAACACATTTTGTGCTGTAGGCTTCTTAGTAAAAGAAACAGGTTTTGAGTCCGTATCGAGAGATATTTCTCAAAATCAAAACTTTGCATACGTATATGAAATTAAGAGCGACGCATTATTACAATGGGCAGAAACCTACGGCTTCTCTCTCTCGGAGCTTGCATGGATTCAACCCGGTTACCCTCCGGCTCATCCTACAGTAGGGTTAAATAATGGAACGGGAACTACCGTTTATGACCTTCTTCCTATGCCAAATGCTATGGCTCCCCTACTTGCCGTAGGAAGTTTTACGGATAAAAGTTTGCTGTGGACATCGGGAGCAGTGGGATACGATTGGCTACAAATGGCTAATATCACGGGAGGGAATGTGTATGCTACCACAATACTAAACCCCGAAACGCCTATTATTGGAGGCGATTTCACAGAAATTAGTGGCTTTCCCGTCTCAAATATAGCAATGCTCGCACCTACAGGTTCTGGGTTTCTCCCGATGGGTAGCCTCAACGGCACAGTTTTAGACCTTATCGTATATAAAAATGAAGTATATGCCGCAGGAACTTTTGGATTAGCAAAGTGGGACGGTGCTTCTACATGGACTCCCGTATTTACTCCATCTTCCGGTACTGTCCATACCCTTCACGTATGGGAAAATGACCTTTATATTGGGGGAGATTTTTATGAAAATAATTATCATAACATTATTCGGTATGACGGAACACTTCACCCCTTAGGTAATGGACTTACAAATCCCGTCTATGCAATTTCAGACTTTAAGAATATACTCTTTGCCGGTGGGAAATTTAATCCAGACGGGCAAGGCGATTACCTTTGGAAATTTGAAAATGCTCAATGGACTTCTGTCTCCGAATTACTCACAGGAAATGCCATTTATAGCCTGAAAAATATCCATGATTCCGTTATGTTCATAGGCGGAGACTTCAATTATTTTCCGTTGATGGGAAATTGGGGAGTAAACCTCGCAGTTATCCAGGAGTCTGCCGGATATTTTTACATGAATGGAAGCGAAGCCCTCAATGGCTCTGTAAGATGTATTCAATATATCGATGGGGAACTATACCTTGGAGGAGCGTTCACAAGCAACGGAGTAACTACCAACCTCAATGGAATCGGGAAGTTTGACTACACTACCTTGGGAATTGACCCAATATCCCAAACGGGCAAGCTGTTTCCTAATCCTGCCACTCAATTACTTCATTTTTCTTCTCAAAATGAGCTTGGAAATAATTTTAAGGTTGTAATCAGCAATCTAATCGGCGAAAAGATATATGAACAAACCGAACTGAAAGAATATGAAGTGCAAATTCCTATTACTACGCTAACACCCGGAATTTATCTATTTACGGCAATCGGAGGGAATAAAGTATTCACCGAGAAATTTGTCAAACAATAGGCATACATTTATAATTATGTAAATGTGTAGAATCGACATTTTATATAACTCTCCCCTCATGTTGAGCGAATGCGAAACATCACACTGCTTTCCCTTAACAATGACCACTACGCCCTATCAGTATTTACTCATTCCTTCAGTGCTAAATTACATGGGTTGATTTTATACCATAGAGTTATACTTTTTGCCCTTTTTTAAAAAATGTCGGGTAGCGCGAAATGTATAGGCGTATATAGGTCTTATTCGGTTCATTTTATGCCCAAACCTTATTGCCGATGAAAAGCCCCCAAAAATACTTGGGGTATGGTCACCCTTTACCGAAGTTTTTGGATTAAATTAGAAATTTGATACAATCATTTTTTTATTAGAACGTTATCCTCTATATTTGAGGTCGAATTAACAAAATGATAAGTATGAAACATTTTTTTAAGGCAGTAATATTTTTTTTAATTGGAGTATCCGCGCTGTTTGTCCCCGGCTGCGAAAAGTGCGACCCTAATATCGGGGTAAAAGTAGGAGAGCAGTTTTTCACAATCACCTATTTAGACCAAGCAGGCGGAAACTACCTCACGAATGGAGCATGGGATTTATCGCTGGTAGAAGTTCAGGTAGATACTTCGGGAGGAAAAGCACCTGGCGCATTTGTCCCCTTGCCCCAAACTTTTGCAGATGGAAAGCTTGGACCCTTTTCTTATACCTCAAACTTTATACAACCTATTGATAAGAAACCTAACTTGAATAGACTGCTTTCCAAAACCTACAAATACGATTATCATATCCGTAAAGGCTCTATCAATAATACCGAAGTAATCCGGGTAGAATTTAGGCTTACAGCCGACGATTGTAATCTAAAATGGAGTTCTCTCAAATTTTATAAAAAAGTAGGAGTTACACAATTTGAAGAGATTACCGAATTTTCCGGAAACGAAAAAGCAGAAATTGTGTTTATCCAATAACTAAATATTTAAGCCCCGAAAAAGCCTTCTTGTTTTCTAACGAAGGCTTTTTCGGGCTATATATTTTTGATAAAATAGGCTTAGACACGATGCGCTAAAAAAAACATGTTTTTTTTTAAAAAAAATTATGATTATTTTCTAACTTTGCCGAACTTACTTGTGTTAGTAAACACTACGTTACTCGAAGAAACCTTAAATCTATTTAAAAAACCAAAAAATGTTTTATGGCAGCTGACCAAAAATACAAATTTAAAGAACTAAAAGTATATTCTTCCACTGAATGGCTTGCTGACGGACAAAAGAAATACAGAAGGGTTTTTGATTCTGAAGAAGTTACTTATATGTATGCCGAATTTTCTTTTTTTAATAAAAAATTCGATGAAGAGGTATGGATGGCTAATATCCAAATGAAAGCATTCTCTACGGAATCTAAAAAGAAGAAAAAAGAGCTATGCAGTATTGATGTGAAGAAGGAAGTCCCCACCGACCAAAATGTTATTTTTGCCAGAGAAGGCTGGGGTATGGACCAGCCCGGTAAGTTTTGGACTGAAGGAGAATATTGTTGGGAGGCATATATTGACGGGACGCTTGTCGGCAGCCAATTTTTTTATGTATACTCTGGCGGAGTGGTGAATGCTACCGAGAATAAATACCTCTCTATTCAGTCAGTGAAGCTATATAGCGGACCCGATAAAGGAGTACTACCTGCTGATAGAGTATATTATACACAATTTGACGCAAAATCTACTCAATATATCTGGGGAGAATTTACCGCCAAGAACCTAATGAATATCAATTGGCAGTGTGAGCTATTCTTCTATTTTTACAATGATGCAAGGCAGTTAAAAGGCAAGACCACCGAACTCGTTTCAATTTCCTCTGGTCAAGAAACATTTACCATCGCTTCCGGCTGGGGTTCTGACCACAGAGGTACATGGTTTGTAGATAATTATACCCT
>CAUJFT010000371.1 GCA_963169475.1 Bacteroidota bacterium
CCCATTCCAGAAGTTTCGATAATCTCTTGACCAATCATTATTGTTATTGGCTAACGCATTGAGCCGGAAAGCGGTAAAAACAGCATCATAGGAGTTACCGGCATCTTCGTGTGTAGCATAAGCACGAATAAAATATTTATCGGGCTTTCTTAGCTCTATTCGGTTTTGGTAAAATTGAATCCCTTTGAGGCTATAACGGTTATCTCCCTGATATACAGTGGTTCCTGTTCCAAAATTAAACGCATAAATAGCCTCCAATTCACGGTGAAATTTATAGTGAAGAGAAGTACTTGCCTTCATATTTCGGGTATCGTAATCTACAAGGTCATCTTCATTATATCCCGTTCTGTGCCAGATACCTAACCCGGGAGAATTAATCCTCCCGCTATAGCTTGAAGCATTATTATAGCCATCTGTTAGGTTTTCATCTCCATAGCGATTTACGGCATCATACCCACCGGGATTCGTATCTACTTGTATCTTAGCCGAATTAGATACCTGATAATTGGTCGCCTGCCAATCTTTGGCAGTAAAGGCATAGAGGTTTACTTTGAATGCAAATTTATCGGAACCGGCTTTATTTTTAAAAACATGGGCATACCGCAAGGCAAATTCTCCCATCATTCTTTCTGCTCCTTTAAAGGAAATGCTAAGACCCGGAAATAAAAAGGGGTCTTTGGTTGTCATGCTAATTACTCCATTAAAGGCATTAGGCCCATAGAAAGCGGAACTTGCCCCTACGATTAAGTCCACTTTCTGAACGTCAAGGTCGGAGGCGCCCAAAAAATTTCCCAAAGAAAAATTCAGACCCGGAGACTGATTGTCCACCCAATCAATAATCTGAAGAGAACGAACCGGTGAAGTGCTATTGAAACCACGTGTATTTATGACCTTAAATCCTAGACTAGCAGAAGTTAAATCTACTCCTTTGAGCTGCCCAAGTCCCTCATAAAAATTGACGGCGGGGGTTTCCTTTATCGCAATAACATCTAAAGCCTCCACCGTTAGAGGGGCAGTTTTTTGTTTTTCAGAAATACGAGTATCGGTAATGATAACCTCATTCGTAGATTCACTATTTTGGGACACCTTTAAGCCAAAAGTATAGCTTGATTTTAATGACTTTATTTCTGATTTTAATTCGTCATATCCTAAATAATTGATTACAAGTATAAAAGGAGGAGAAATAGGAGATTCAATCTCAAACCGTCCTTTTTCATCGGTATATCCGCCTGTATCTGTTCCCTCTACCGTAATCGTTGCCCCCACAAGCACTTCATTTGTCAAATTGTCTGTAACCGTTCCCGATATGATATTTTGGGCAGAAAGTTGGAGGCTTAATATCATAAGAAACGCAAAAAAACTTGTTTTAATCATTTTGTGATACGTAATTATAAGTACTGGTTTGAAATTAGTTTATGATATCATTTTCAGTTAAAAAAACTGATAAACAATTATTTGTGAAGACTAAAAACTTATCATTAAAAACTAAGAACTACTTAGGTTCAAATATGTGTTAGTATTTACGAAACCTCACGCTTAAACGCCCCATCGTTCAATGTTTGGCTAAAAGCTATATTGTTATTTTCTTTTGGGAATGAATTACAAGGATTTTATACACTTTTGTAGCCGTACCAAGCCTGTTTTTTATAGAAAATAGAAATACAAAACGCCGCTTAACAACAACAAGCGGGACAATTACAAAAAGTCCTGCTTGTTGCTGCACGAGAATTATCGTTCACACGGGTTATTCAAACATTATTTTTCCGGTTCCTTCTCCTTCTTTGAAACGAATACGGAGGTAATATATGCCCGCTGTCAATCCTTTTCTTTCCAAAACATAGGTTGGTGAAGCAATATCTTCTTCTTTGAATACTTCTTTTCCGGTAATGTCCATAACAGAAACCGCAAGGATTAGGTCATTTTTATTTCCCTTGATAGCTACTTGTGTTTTAGCCGGATTAGGGTATAGTTTTAGGTCTTTATTAAAGGCATTATTGATGCTAACCAAGTTAAGTGCTCCCACAAGACGCGGGTTTAAGTATCCCATAATGGAGTCAATATAAAGTCTTCCTTTGGTTGCAGACATATCGGGGTTACCTAATCTTGCTTTGCAAACAGCAGTAGAACCAGCTCCGGGCTGCTGCGAGTTTACGGCAGCTTCATACCAAGTCTCATTCCACCAATCCCAAGGGCTTCCTTCCGGAAAATTAGGATAAGGATTACCATCGGGGCAAGTAGTAGTTTGGGTAGTAGGCATAGGTCTGATGATAGGAAACATTCCCTCATTCCCATTGTTTAGGGAATTAGCACGCAGGGTATAAGGGTCATTAAAACCTGCCGCTGCTGCAATGATTGTATTATTGTTTCCCAATTGGTTTGCAATACGAAGTACATCATAGGTACCGGATACGTTTACTACGAAATCTCCGGTAGTAGGTACAATTACGCCTCCATAAGTATAGGGAGCAAAGGGGTCAGTAGGACAATGAAAGCCAATCATGGGTGGCTCTCCAGCTTCGAGCCAAGTAGAATCACCTAATGCGCCCCCGAGATTGAATACTAAATTCAAGTCAGAACTATACCCTACGTGATTGGGGCGGTTGAGTGCGGTTGAGTCTGTTCCCTCAAAATTTCCATTCACCGCAGGGATTACATAGGGCTGACCGGAAGTTGCATTAATAAACTTAGTAAGATTTAATTCGGAGGGTTTATTGAGAGTAGCTGCTCCAAAGGTGATATATCCCCCCGTACCTATTCCACCGGCAATGATAAAATCGGGGTCAATCCCATAAGGATTACTCATTTCGGCAACCGAACGGCGAAAATACCTAGCACAAGTACGTAAATCCTGAATCCCTCTATAAGCCGCATTTAATAAAGTTCCTGTGCGGGTATCTTGGTCGGGCGAAGTAGGTAGCCACCCCATACGATTGGACATAACCGCAGCTACATAGCCCCTTCTTGCAAATTGTTTGGCCATTTCAACAATCGAAGAATCCTTGCGCGACCCAGTAGCTTGACCGTTAAGTACCGGCGGTAGGAAACTTCCCGTATGACACAGAATAATAAGCGGACGAGCAGACATATTATCTCCGGAAGGCTCATATACGTCCATTCTAAGAGGACTAAGTACAGGGCTACCCGTAAGAATAGAGATATTTTGCCCATACACTACTTCTGACGTGGAGTCAAAATTAGCGAAAACTTCGGTTAAAAACCGCTGTGCATAACCTTGCATACTAAAAAGCAGTATGACGGCTAATACTGATGTTTGTAAAAGATTTTTCATTTTCGTTAAATTAATTAAATATTTGACGATATATTTTCGGCTAATGTATGATTTTTTTTTCATTTGATAACTTTTTATGCTTTTTTTGGGGAGGCAAATAGGTTAAAAATTATCAGTATCTCTTCCCTGTTATGTTGAGTGAAGCGAAACCCCACAAGCGAGCTCACTCCATAGGGGGAAATGATTAACCCCTCTCATTCTTGATAAGACAAAATCCAGTATCAAATCGCGTTCTACCTAACAAAACCCAAATACTCATTGTTATTTTATCGCATTATTTTTTTTAATCTTTATGTTACAAAATATTCGTATCTTTCGCAACCTTATTTTAGATTATATGTACAAACTAACATTTACTCTCAAACAACATACGCCCTTGATTCATTTCCAACATGACCAAGACGGGGCTACGCTACGGGCATCGGAAGTAAAACCGAAGTTGGATAGGTTTATTATTGGCATTTTGCAAAAAGAAATGGAAAGAGAAAGCCACAGACAATTCCCGCGCAATACGCCAGAAGAAGAAAAATCCTTTTTGACCGCTTTTAAAAAAAAATATCCCGATTATTTGGTCGGAGGAGAAAAAGCAGAACATCTGGCTTTGCATTATCAGATGAGGGTGGAAGCCTCCGAAAGAGACCCTTCATTTGATGCTTTGATATCTGTTGGTATTGAAACTAATAAAGAGGGTAAAAGAAAACTAAAATATAAGAATCTGCCTAATTTTTTTGGAAACATGATGACAATAGACCAATACGATAAAGGGGAGACTATTAAAAAAATTAGCTTTCACAAAAAAATTAATGTTTACTTTATACTTAGTTCGACAACTTTAAAAGATAAGATAGAAGCGAATATAAGTGATTTTTTCCTTAAACATAATTTTGGAACAAGACAAACCAAAGGCTTTGGTAGTTTTTCCATTGATGACAAAACTACTTTATTAGAGAAGCCCTTTTTTTTCTCATTAATATTGGGGCGTGGTGGGTTTTGTGAATTGTTCGAACAAATAGAATTGTTTTACAAATGCTTAAAAAGTGGGTTAAATATTAAAACTAAAGACAATGGACAAATAGTTGATAAACTATACTACAAATCACTTATGTTTCAATATGCTAAATCGTTATCGGAGCAATGGGATAAAAGAACTATCAGGCATGGACACTTCTTATTTCATGCTAAGTATAATAACGAAATGGCAAACCCTAAAACAGGGATACTGAATACAAGAACTTCCTCCGAAACGGTAACTTCTTCTTTTTCAAAACCAGAGGAAAGGAAATATTATGATTTTAGAGATTTGCTCGGGTTGTCGACTGAACAAGATTGGCTTTTTTATGACAAAGCAAAAATAACCAAAAAAGTAACTTTCAACCAAGGAGAAGAAACCATAGAAATTGAGCGGTTCAATTCTCCTATTACGTTTAAACCCATATTTGATGAGACAAAGGAACAATGGATAGTTTATATCCTCTTGAATGAGATTCCGAGTCTGTATTTAGGTGCAAACGTAGAAGTAAAAAAAATGGAGGTTCTCCTCTGCATTTGACCATGTACAACCCTTTTGACTTAAATGGATATATTAAATTTGCTATCTGGAATTTTAAAGTTACCGATTTTGTGTATGGAGCGGGGTTTTCATATAATGACGTATGTGAGGCAAAAAATATTGATGCTATATTTACACAATTAAAAAAACAGGTAAAAGACTAGACTCGGGAGGCTTCCCAAATCGCCCAAATGACGAAGCCTTAGCGTATGTCATCATGTCCAATCGCAATGATTTTCCTGATTTCGTATGGCATCTCGCTTTTATGACACTATTGTTTGGGGATAACGATGCGCTTCAGTACATGCAAAAATATGTAAAAGATAATCCTAAATATTGGCAGAACGATGATTTATATAAATTGTAAAATTACATTTCTCGCGGTAGGGGAGGGGAGACCTCCGCTCTACCAAAACAAGAGGACTCCTAGCTCTACCGGAAAAAACATTCATTCGCAATAAATTTTAAACAAAAAAATATGATACAAACCCACCTCGCACTCACCATCGGACCCATCTACGGGACTTTTGCCCAAGCAAAGAAAACCCGTTCGGTATGGGCTTCGAGCTATCTTTTTAGCTGGATAATTAAACAGATTGTTGCTAAAACCAAAGATAGCTTTGACATTAGGCTACCCTATCCCGAAAAGATGGATAGCGAATACGGTTCAGGCTTATATGCTGACCGTATTTACTATGTAGGCGATGAGACGAATAATAAAGCCAGACTGCAAGGAATTGTAGATGAGGTTATTAAGTCCCTTGCCAAGGATATAGACGACACAGAAGAAACCTATACTTTTCTAAAATCCTATTTTAACGTTCACATTATCGAAAGCCCATTTAGGAAAGAGGATAAAACAGAGGTTTATGAATTAGCACGTGTAAACCAATTGCTTGACCTCAAAGAATTGCAGCAAAATTATGTATTTGAGATAGAAGAGAATCCTTTGTTTGAGTATTTGACCCAAAAACTCAACAACAACAGCCTGCTGAAATTAGATGCTTTTGGAGGAAGTAAAGAGAGAAAATTTCGCTCTATTTCTGAAATCGCTACCACTTCTTTGAGCAGAAATCCGCAATACAAAGACCAATACAAGAAGGTACTTGATAAGGATTTAAAACAAAAAGAAGATACGGATTTTATAGACGAGCTAAAAAAAGCCCAGATTCCTATTCTACCTCACCAAAAATACTATGCAGTTATCTACGCTGATGGCGACAATATCGGAGATGTTTTGACAAAAGCAGCAAAGAATCCCCAAGATTTGAAGGAATTTTCACGTCAATTATTTCTATTTGCACAAAAAGCAGAAAAGACCATCGCCGATTATGGAGGAAACGGGATATATTTAGGAGGAGAAGACATTTTGACTTTTGCTCCGGTTGCTTGTGTAGATAAAGATGACCCTAATAAAACGAAGACCCTTTTCGATTTAGTTCAACTATTAGACCAGGATTTTGAAGATACAATAGGTAAGTTTGCTATCGGTCAAGGGGTTCCCGAACCTACCTTAACTTATGGCATTATGATATCTTACTTCAAGCACCCTTTGAAAGAGGCTATGTCCTATGCACACAAGCTGATGGACGACAAGGGCAAGAAGAATGACAAAAACAGGATTGCCATCTGCCTACAGAAACACAGCGGACAAAGGATAGAATGTGTGATAGAAAAAAATAAAAAAGTCTCTTACAAAAACATCAAAGACCTTATAGTCCAACATACAAGTAATCCAAAAGGTAATAATGATTTTATTGCAGGTATGATGCACAAGCTGAATGATACCCTATTTTTTGATTTATTTTCTACTGCTATAGAGGCGGATATTAATACAGGCAGAGACGAAGTCAACACAAGACAAAAAGCCTTTTTTGACAACTTTTTTAACGAGGATATTCATAAAGCAAAAAGCGAGTTTTTGAGAGTGTTACAAGAGTTTTCCAAGACGGTATTTACGGACTACGGCGGTACACAAGACCGCAAAAACCTCTTATTTACTGCTCTACGCTACATTCATTTTATCAACAGCACCAACGAAAGAGAATAATATGCCAAATTATCAAATCAAATTTACGCCAGCCGAAAACTTCTTTTTCGGAGGCGAAAAGCATAGTAAAAATAGCAAGGGCGATTTGGAAACCAATTACTTTGTAGAGTCCAATCCTTACCCGCAGCAAACCACCCTTTTGGGAGTAACGCGCTATTATTTATTATTGAAAAATAGTGAGGTTTTTAAAGATAACAAGATACAAGATAAAACCAAAGCCGCCAAAATCATAGGGGAAAGTAGTTTTGATTTTGGTAATGTATCCGGCAATTATGGTAAAATTACCTCTATTTCTCCCTTGTATATGAACAACGGCATAGAGAATTACTTTTTTGCCCCCTTAGATTTTGGGGCGTGTATGGATAAAAACTATATGCTTTCCAAAGAAATAGAAGGAGTAGTAAAAAACTATACCGCAAAAAATCAAGATAAATTTATTCAACAAAGGCTAATTTCCTCAACGGGAAAAGTCTCTAACTTATCGGACATCATCACGGAGGTATCCCAAGTTGGCAACGAGAAAACTGCCAACCAAACAGAAAAAGAAAACGCCTTCTACAAACAAAATATGAAGCGATTAGCAAAAGATTGGTCTTTCGTGATAGACGCAGAAATAGCAGAGGGAGCCAATATAACCGATGAGATAGTTTTTATTCCTTTCGGAGGAGAAAAGTGCTTTTTTCGTATGGAAATAAAAGAAAACCCAGCATTTGTGCCAACCTTGCCTGAATCTTACACCAGAAAATGTTTTGCGATTATCTGCCTTTCTGATTGCTTCCTGCGAAACACCGCTTTGCTAGATACTTGTGATTTTGCGGTAAACAAAGTCGTAAGTTTTCGGAATATACAAAGCAAAACGGCTATCACCACACAATACAACGGATTATCTGTTCACAATAACGAACAACTCCAAAGGAGCAATAGATTCAATCTTTTACAGAGAGGCTCGGTCTTGTATTTTACAAACAAAGAACCTTTTGATACCGTAAGAACAGCGATTGAAAGCGAAACACGTTGTAAAAATATAGGGTATAACGCTATACTAACCATTACAAATCCATAAATCATTTATTCTATCCTTTATCATCATAAACAAAAAAATAAATATGTCTATTACATTCAAACCTTATTTTATAGAGTGCATTACCAACCTGCATGTAGGCAGCGGTGATGCCAATTACGGCATCGTGGACAAGCTCGTACAAAGGGATACCCTTACCGGCTACCCCACTATCCATTCCAGCAGCCTGAAAGGAGCTTTGAGAGAACATTTTGAACAGAAGTGGAAAGATGACGCTACTAAGGTAAACGATATTTTTGGCAAAGAAGGAAAAGGCGGTAGTGATAGCGAAACCGGCGACTACAAATTCCTAAGTGCCGATTTAATCGCTATCCCCGCGCGCTCCAACTTTAAAAGCTATGTATTAGGGATTCAAAAAACATTGATAGAAGAGGCTAATAGAAAAGCAAAGTTATTTACAGGCAAAGCTATTTTCAGTACCATTGGAGAAGGCAATGCTTTATACCTTAAGGGGCGCGTACCTAATTATGATGTTTTCGCCGAAGACATAAGCCTTGATGAAAAAGTAGCCCATGCAAATCCTTTAGCAGTAAGCGGTTTTACGGAATTTGAGGAAAGATATGCTACCTTTAAAGATAGTGATTTTACAAACCTCTGCCAAAATCTACCGGTTATCGCTCGTAATAAATTGGGGGAAAACAAAAACCTCTGGTATGAAGAAGTAGTGCCTCATAAAACAGTTTTTATTACCTACATTGGCGTAACTGATAAGCACCTTACAGACTTTGAAGCCGTATTGAAAAGCGACCTTATCCAAATTGGTGCAAATGCAAGTGTAGGCTATGGCTTATGCAAATTTTATGCTATCACTCCTAACTCATAAACTTAACCATGAAACACCTACAAAAACTCATTCCTACCGCTATAACAGCCGTAGAAACCCATCTGAAGTCAGGCGACAAAGTTCCCAAGGAAATGAATGGCTATATCTCCTCCTTTGGAGCCTCTATCATCAGTGCAGGCTTGCTGCCAAGTATCATTTTCTTTTCCCAAAAAGGAGACAGCGCAAGTGAGCGGCATAACATTATCTTAGCACTTCAAGACATTCTTAAAGCGCATGGCTATCCGAATCTCGACCTTTTGAAAAAAATCAAAGAGCTATATACGGGACCGAATATTGCGGATAATCAACCTGAAATTACCCGCTTAACCACCAAAATTAATGAGGCGGCTATTGTATTAAAATTGGCGATTCGTACTTTTCCTAAAACCACCTAATCCCTTTGTATTATGAGCCATTGGAATCAATATATTTCTCCCAATATCGGTTTGCTTTTCTACAAACAGATATATAGGGAGGATTTCGTCAAAACAAAATTAAAGATAGAGGAAAAAGAAGGAAGTAGGGTTTTGCTTATCAATATCCCCAACGAAGAAAAAACGTCCCCTTTTGATAGTTTTTACAAAGATTTATATGCACTTAATACAAGCCATTTTACCCAAATCGAAAACCTTGCGGCAAATACCCGTTTCCATTTATTGACCACCTACCCTGGCCTATTGGTTGGAAGTGGCTATCAGCACGATACCAAAGCCAAGGGCGATTTTAAAATTGGTTTCTTTTTTGACCACACTACGGGGCAACCCATTATTCCGGGTAGTTCTGTTAAAGGGGTACTTCATTCCTTATTTGAGATAGATGTAGTAAAGGAAGGCGGAAGTACCAAAAACGCAACAGGTGAGAAGTCCCTCGCGTCCATTCGTTTTATCTGCACCGAAATAATAGAAAAAGCCGAAGGAACTGAAAAAATCAAATGGCAAAACATGCGCGATGATTTAACGAAGGATACCCTAAAAGCCTTAGCTGCTTCTATCTTTGGAAGTACCGAAAAAGAAGGAACAGATGTTTTTTATGATGCAGTGATTCATTTAAAGAAAACAGGCATGAATCATAAAATTATAAGCAATGATTTTATTACCCCTCACAAAGCCAACCCGCTAAAAAACCCTATCCCGCTACAATTTCTCAAGGTGCTGCCCAATGTTGTCTTTGAATTTCGCTTCTGCTTAAAAGATTCTGACGAAAATTGGACGGCGGAAAGAAAAAAACGCCTATTTCTCGAAATCCTCCTCACCCTCGGCATCGGTGCAAAGACCAATGTAGGATACGGGCAGTTTCGCGACCCGAACGCGCCTCCCTCTTCGGGTCAAAGCGGACAGAGAGATAGAGAAAAGCCAAGTATTCTCAAAAAAGGAGTACTGAAAGACTTGAAAAATAATGACATCGTAAGAGGGAAAATAGAGAGTACAAATAACGGAATAAAAGTAACGTTAATAGACATTAGCGATGCCACACCTAATATTCCTCTACAAAGGCGGAACGATATTCAGTATAAAGTGGGGGATATTTACGAAATCAAAATTGAGCGCGTTAAAAATGGCAGAATTGAAAAAATTTCACATACTACCAATATTAATCCTTTAGCAGAATAATGTATTCACTCGACACGTTTTACTTTCATCTATACAGAATCCAGTACAGAGCTACCCGAAAAGCGTGGCTTGTACCGGAATCTCAAGCGCAGGCGGCTTTACTTAGGGGGGCTATATACAATGCGATTACCGAAAACCACTGCTTAGAGAATCGGGAGGGGGTTACTGCCGGGCATCGTTGTGGCGATTGTCATTGTATTTATACCCGATTGTTAGAACCGTATTTTCCGGAAGGCTATCCCGATGCCCGTAAATACGCCCCTCATGTAGCACCTTATGCCATTTATTCAAACGTTAGACATGGGATTTGGGAATCCGGCGAAACATGGACTTGGCAGCTAACCCTATTTGGAAATGTCAATGATTATATGCCTGAATTAGTACAGGTACTACAAAAAGCGGCTACTATTATGGGAGAAAGACAAGGAAGTTGGGAATTAGCCGCTATCCAAGAAATTTCTCCCTACACCTTAAGAGACCTCGCTTCTCCTATTTCCTCTCATCTTATCCTCCCAGAAGTTCAGGACGCTAATCCGATATCTACTCCTAACCAGTGGTCTAAAGGACAAGCCTCCCCCTTTGAGCCAAGGCTCCCCATTCGATACTCCCATTTCCAACCTGTCGATACCGACACCTTATGGCTGACGTTAATGACCCCCTTAGAAATGTATCAACACAAAAACCTCAACTTTCAGCCCGAACCCTTACTTTTTTTGACCCGGCTTTGTGAACGGATTAGTGTGTTAAATCACCTCTTTTGCCAAGGAGATTGGGCGTTGAAAATACAGCCTCATGCCGCCGTAGCCGATTGGAAAGCCCAATATAATACTACCGAAACCGAATGGCGCAAAGCCTTTACACGACAAAAACAGATAGACTCTTCCCATAGCGGGAATCACTATCAGGTCAAAGGCAGCAAAGGTAGCATGATATGGAAAGGAAAAGACATAGGTTTAACGTACCCCTTGCTACAAATGGGGCAGTATATTCATGTCGGAAAAAAAACCATATTTGGGCAGGGAAAATATAGCGTAGAAATCTAAATAGGCTTAAAAGAGCCTACCCGCTTCCTTACCATTTCAAGATATAGGGTAGATAACTTTGGGTTTTGTCAAAAAGGAAATCAGACAGATACAAAGCCTGCGAATAGATAATATTATTCAGAGAGATTCGGTGTCCCCGAAACGTCTCAAGTACATTTAAGCGGGCGATTACCCCCTCCGCGATTTGGGTACGGGAAGCAGCAGTGAGATAGCCCTTTGACATTTCCGGAGGCTTACCCTTAGAAAATAAAGTAAGAATCACCCTATCCACCGCCGCTTGTCGGAACTCCTCAATAAAATCATAGACCAAAGCCGGCTTATCCGGTTCATTGGTGTGATGAAATCCGATATAAGGACTCAACCCCGCATGAAGCAAAGCCGTCCAAACCTTAGTATATAGGATACCATACCCATAATTCAGAGAAGCATTAAAAGCGTCTCGCGCACCCTGACCGGTACGGGACTCAAAATTTGCTGCTTCCCCCAACCTAAGCCTGACCCCTTCCCAATAAACACGGGAAGCCATACCTTCATACCCCATTAACACATTCCGAAAATCCAAACATTGAGCCTCATTCAATTTCATTACCGAATCAACAGAACTTGTCATTTCCTCGATGATTTTCGGCAGTGCTTTATGAAGAAGATGCTCCGGACTGCGGCGGAGGGCCCGTTGCAGCAAGCGCAAAACCGAAACTTGGCTACGGATTTTTGCCTTTACCCATCTTTGCGCCAGATACAAAGCCTTAGGACTATCAGCAGCCTGCATTTGAGCCGCCCACCGAACAAAATCTATGGTATCCGCGTGATAAAACTTGCTCAATACCTTTCCCTCCTTGTTAAGAATATCAATCGGGATACCTTTCCTTTGGCAATAAAACAACAAATTGGACGAAAGCGAAAATCCGTCAGAAGCAATCGTGATGTGCTTTACATTTGCCGTAGGCGTAGTAATCAAATCCTTTTCGCCCACCTTGACCGTAAGCCCTCCTTTACTCACCCCTACCCGTACATTCGGGGTAGAAATCAACAACTCCTTCCCTGCACTAACTCGGCTTTCATACTCCTTTTTACGCGCCTTTAAGTTCTTGCCTATTTCCGTAGAAATCTCCGTAACCGGATGCACCCTTTGGTACGAAGGCTTGCCGCTCCCCACTATATTTTTAATCCAATGTTTTTTATTCTCATTATAAAGAACCGTAAAAAAACGCAAAGGTGCCATTATTTCTCTCACCATTTTTTGCGTTTTCAGCGTTTTAGCACGCGACTTTACCTCCCCTCCCAAACACGAGGCAAGCACAACGTCTAAGGGTAGAAGCTCATTTTCAGGAACTAATTTTGAGTAATAAGCAGAAATACCGTCTAATGTTTCAAACAATCCCGGATTAAGACAATTATCCGAAGTCAAAAAAGCCGATTCCCGTATCTTTTCACACAAATCCTTTCTTTTCTCCTCTCCCAAACCATAGCACCCTGTCTCAAAACTAATCCCCAAAAACGTAAATCCATCTGAAATAGGACAAACCCGTTTGTCAGGATTCAGACCCACCCCCAAATGTTTTTCGATAAAAGTCTCTATCTTTTGGAATATATCCTTTGCCTCTCCTTCCGTTCGGGTCAAAACCACAAAATCATCGGCATACCGAACATACCCTACCGGGTGCTTTGCCAAAAAAACATCAAACTCATGCAAAAATAAATTAGAAATAAGGGGCGAAAGCAAAGCCCCCTGCGGGATTCCCTTCTCCACACTCCTCCATTCTCCTTTTTCCGTGATTCTTCCCATCTTCATAAACAACATAATCCAATAAACCAATTCCGAATCATTAAGATACTTCATCAAAACCGCCTCCAAGCGTACATGAGGGATAGAATCAAAAAAATTATCAAAATCACATCGAACCGCATATTTCTTCTCCCGATGTGCAATATAATCCCAAACCCTTTTCACTGCCCGCTCCGGACCCTTCCCTTGACGATACCCATAACTACAATCCAAAAACAACTTTTCTAATTCCGGCTGAATATTAAGTAAAATCGCCTGCTGAACCCATTTATCCCTTACTTCTGCCAAGGTTAGCACCCGAAGCTCCCCGTCTCTCTTCGGAATACTCAATTCGCGATAAGGCTCCGGAACATAAGTATGCCGCATCAGACCGTCCGACAATTTTTCGATTTCCTCAGATAAAGAAGCCTCTATTTCAATAATCTCTAACCGCGTTTTCCCTTTTTTGTCTGACTGCTTCACCCGAAAAACCTCCCAAGCACGCCTTAATAAATGAGGATAATAAAAAGTATGCATATTTAAGTACTAGTTTGAAATTAGTTTATAATATTATTTTT
>CAUJFT010000372.1 GCA_963169475.1 Bacteroidota bacterium
ACCGTAATGAGTATCAAGAAAAAGTCGCTTCCCTGCGCCTCTACGGGAAAAGCATCAAATCTAAAGTTGTCGCTATCCGGAAGCCGAAGCAGTTTAAATTTCAATTGAAGATATATAAGTAAATACCCAACTATCATTCCCGCCGAAACGCCCAAACACCCAACCCAAAAACCCTCTAACAGAAACACTCTTCGGATAAAACGGTCAGGTGCGCCCATCGCTTTAAGGACGGCAATATCTTTGGTTTTTTCGAGAACTATCATAGAAAGGCTTCCTACAATATTGATAGCAGCGACCAATACCAAGAGCGTAAGAATCAGGAAACTAATATATTTTTCATTTTTCATTACCTTATACAGCGTTTCGTGCCGCTCCGACAAAGTAAGTACCCGATAGTCTGCTCCTAACTTTTGCATTAATGCGGCTTTAAGTGCGGGAATATAAGCAGATTTGACCGCCGAAATTTCGTAAGCCGTAATTTTATCCTTCATATTAAACCATTCTGCGGCAGTTTCAAAATCCACCAAAATATATTTTTCGTCATATTCCTTCTGAACGCTGAAAAAACCACAAGGGAAAACAATCTCATTTCGCAATGAAGGGAGCGGATTCCCGGCAGTAATCGGTCCGTCCGTTTTCAAATACACATGAATGGGATTTACTTCGTCTCTAAGATTGGCATTCAAGGTTTCGGCTACTAAAGCACCAAGTATTGCCTTAGGCTCTCCTTCCTTTGAATGAATCTTGTAGCTACCCTCATATAAATATTCCGTAGAATCGATGGGATTTATATGCCGGAATATAGTATCTACTCCTTTTATGACTGCTTGCGATTGCCTATCTACGTACTTAAGTCCTGCTTTTCCCTCAATCGTTTTGGAAACATACCGAACATATTGCGCTGATTGTATGACGTTTAATAGCGAATCGGAATGTATAAATCCACTTCCAGAGGTAGCCTCAATCCTTAAATCTGAATCCATCGCGCTAAACAAAGATTCGATGAGACCCGTAAGCCCATTGAAAACAGAAAGCACAATAATCATAGCGGCAGTTCCTACTGCGATGCCTACCACAGAAACCCCTGTAATGAGATTGATTACATGGGTAGATTTATGAGAGAATAAATAACGTAAAGAAATAAAACGCGGTAAACTCAAGACACCTTTAATGATTTTAGCTACAAAATAACGGACTATTTTGATAATATCATAATTATATTTTTTGTCGTTTTAAAGTTCAAACATTATTACAAGAGATTTTAATAGAATTTTAGGTTATTTCATCTTTTTATCTTTACCTTTGCTCTAAATTTTATTACACCTTTTCAGATTACAATTTTTAAATATAATTCATATTGTATTTAAAATCCGTTTTTCGAAATTACTCTCGCAGAAGAATACCATTTAAAAGAATACCCGTGTATGGAGTTATATAAAATTATCAGTCAACTAACTGAAATTGAATTTGATGAGCTATATCAAGAATTTGAGGAGAATAAGGCGGATAAAAGTGCCTCCTTTCTTAAACTGATTCGAAAAAATTCGGATAATCCCGAAAAAGACTTCTTAAATGAATTTGATATTTCTCCCTCTACTTTTTATGTATTAAAATCTAGGTTAAATCAAAAGGTAGAGGAATTTTTAATGAATAGACTTGGAGATAAAAATTTAGATATAATTGGGAGAGTTTATAAGGCTAATGAAAAAGTCTTTGAAAATTCCAGACAAATTTCGATTGGCGCACTCAACCGTTTAGAGAAAGAGCTACTACGGCTTGACTTCCCTCACGGGCTTATGTCTGTCTATAAACTCCTCCAAAACCTTCATAATTTTGACACCGAAACTTATGATTATTACAATGAGCAATATCAGAAACAAGTAGCTTATACCCTCATTATTGATAAGGCAAATGATTCAGTAATGCAGTTTTTTAGATATTTTGATAATTATCTATTAGGACGAAAAGAAGATGATTTTCAGTCAATGCTAAGAATAATAGAAGACATTGATAAGGTCTCTAATTTGCACGATTCCCATAGGCTGTATCTCTATAAATCTATTATTCATCTCTATGGAATTATCTTTCTGGGTATCACCAATGAACCAAAATGTGAATTAGAACCTGCTAAACAGATTCTAAAAAAAGTATATGATATTTTAAATCAGTATGGGGACGAACCAACCTATCATCATATCCACTTACTTTTTGACTTTTTAGGATATGAGTTTTCGGTATCTCAAGGAGAAGCAAAGGCAAAAATATTCTTTGATGTACTTGAATATAAGGTTGAAGAGTTGCTTATGGGCTATCATCTGAATGCTCAAACCTCCTTATTTCTATTTAGTATCATTCGACATCATGTTTTAAATCACTCCACGGCTTTGCTTCTCTCTGACGTAGAGGCTTATCTTTCTAATATTCCCGTAGAGATCTATCGCCCTACACACTACATTTATTACCATCTCTTTCTTGCTACCACTCATTTCATTAATGGTAGTTACCACAAGTCCAACAAAATTTTGTTTGAATTAAGAAATACCCTTAGTTTCAGAAAATATCCCCACGCAGACCTCGAAATAAAGTTTCTTCTTGTAATAGGATATATCGCTTCTAATGAAAATGATTTAGCAGACCAATTAATAAAAAGTATTCAACGACAATTGAGAAATGAATCCGACGATACATATACCAATGCGCGCGTCTTGCTCAAGATCATTACGATTGCTTCCGGTAGCCGGACTTCTACCCGAAGAAAGAATATTGAATCACTCATTCCAATATGGCATTTAAATAACAAGGGACGCTATAAAATGCTGGAAAATATAGCTATAGAAAAAGCCTTATTACTTGTTATTGACAAAGAAAAAGAATAAGAAGAGAGTGTGTAGCAAACATTTTTCACAAAAAATCCGTTAGGATAAAAAGGTCTGATATATCATTTTTTTATTCCCATTTAAGTATAAGAATTATGTATAAGAAAATTTTTACCCTAATCCTAATTACTGCGGCAATATATGCAAGTATTACAGGTTGTAAAACCACCCAATCCGCTCTCACGGCTAAGGAGGGACTACAGGCAAGCCATGCAATCACCCTAAAAATGCCATCAGGAGACGGAACCAATGGAGCCGGGGTAGCTTACCATAAAGGGTCAGAGCGTTGGTATGCCGTTTTTGCGGGTAACTCCTATTTCCCATTAGCAATATTTGATAAGTCCGGAAAAATAATAGACGGCAATCAAAAAGCACAATTTGACGCACGCGGATTTTGGTACAACGAGAACACGAAAAAAATAGAAGGAAATGGGTATGGAAGTGAAGGAATTGTCGGGATTAGTTTAGACTCCAAGGGAATGACAGATGGTTATGATATTATTTTCTACGGAGACTCTCATCAGCCTTCCCCCCAATCTGTAGGGGCTTATGACCCTTCTAATGACGAAATTCTCTATTTCCATGATGGTTCGATTGAACGCTACGACCGCAAATCAGGGGATAGAATAGGAACGCTTGGTATCAAAGATGCCCTCAATCCCTATGATTTGAATGAAACCACCCTAGTGTATACCGGAATAAAGAATGGAGAGATTGGAATACTAAACTATAAGACGGGAAAAATTCTCCTTATCAGTAAATCTTCTGGACGACAAACCGGGAGCATCTCTCTGCCTTCGGACGCACCTATGCCCGATATGTTTAATTTTTCCTATTCCGGAGGATTTATTTGGCTTTTTGATATAAATACAAGAATATGGCATGGCTACAAGGTAAAATAATCTTACCTTTGCCCCATGAAATTTTCATTGCTTCAAATAGACCTGCTTACTAAGGCGCGTGCAGGCGAAATACAAACGGCTCACGGGATAATTCCCACACCAATTTTTATGCCCGTAGGAACGGTTGGCTCCGTGAAGGCAGTTTCTCAACAAGCACTCACCCAAGCAGTAAAGGCAGAAATTATCCTCGGAAATACTTATCATCTCTATCTACGACCCGGAACCTCTGTGTTAAGAAATGCGGGTGGGCTACACCGTTTTATGAATTGGGACAAGCCCATTCTCTCTGATAGCGGGGGCTATCAGGTATATAGCCTTGCCTCTAGTCGTAAACTTACAGAAGAAGGTGCGGTTTTTCAATCTCATATAGATGGCTCGCGTCATTTGTTTACGCCCGAAAAGGTAATGGATATTCAGCGGGAAATAGGAACTGATATTATGATGGTGCTAGATGAATGCACCCCCTTTCCTTGTGAATATGGTTATGCTACGCGCTCTATGCACCTTACGCATCGTTGGGCAGAGAGATGTAAAAAATATTTCATGGAAACTGAACCGCTATATGGGTACGAGCAAACCCTATTCCCCATCGTACAAGGAAGTACATTCAAAGACCTTCGGAAACAGTCCGCAGAATATATCGCCGGGCTTGATATGCAAGGAAATGCAATTGGTGGGCTTTCGGTGGGAGAGCCGGCTCCGGAAATGTATGAAATGACAGAGATTGTTTGCGGTATTTTACCTCCAGAAAAACCCCGCTACCTCATGGGAGTGGGTACTCCTGCAAACATTCTAGAATGTATTGCCCTTGGTGTGGATATGTTTGATTGTGTAATGCCCACCAGAAATGCGCGACACGGATTGCTTTTTACCCAGAACGGAATCCGCAATATTAAGAATGTAAAATACGAAAATGATTTTTCTCCCTTAGACGAAGATAGTGAATATGAGGGAGATACATTTTACTCAAAAGCATATCTGCGGCACTTATTCAAGGCAAATGAGCTGCTCGCTTTTCAAATTGCAAGTACACATAACCTCCACTTTTATTTGTGGTTAGTGAAAGAAGCACGAAAACATATTCTTGCAGGCTCTTTTGCAAGCTGGAAAAAAGAAATGGTTGTCAAGGTCTCTCAAAGATTATAATTCTCTTATTTCTCATGACACTCTCCAATAAAATCAAATCTGCTATTCGCATCGTTCCAGATTTTCCTAAGCAAGGAATAATGTTTAAGGATATTGCTACTATCTTCTTAGACCCACAACTCATTAGGGAGTGCGACTTAGCCCTCTCTGAATATTGGTTAGACAAAGGGATTCATAAAATCCTAGCCATTGATAGCCGTGGGTTTTTATTTAGCCCCCAAATGGCAACCCACCTCAATGCAGGGGTGGTAATGGTAAGAAAAAAAGGAAAACTCCCCCCTCCGGTCATAGGAATTTCCTATGAACTCGAATATGGAAAAGCTACAATAGAAGTAGTGGAGACCATGATTAGTCCAGGGGATTTAGTAATCATACATGATGACCTTCTAGCTACGGGAGGCACTGCCCATGCTGCTGCTTGCCTAGCAACCTCGCTGGGTGCAAAAGTAGTAGGATTTAGCTTTTTGATTGAATTGGCGTTTTTAAACGGGAGAGAAAAGCTCAGGGAGATTTCGGAAGATATTCATGTAGTATGCACTTTTCAAGATTAATCTAAGTCAAACTTTTTGAATAATTTCAAGGTTTTGACACTATACTTTTTTATTCGGAAAATTATGCGCTAAATTGCGCGCTGATTGTATAAACAATATACTAATAACCAAAATTTTAAATTTATGTCCCTGAATTTTAACTACTTGTATGAACTAAGTGAAAGTCAAAAAATGGTTGCGGATTCCGTTCAGCGGTTTGCAGCGAATCATCTTACTGCTTCCAAAATCATGGAATGGGACGAAGCCCAAACCTTTCCTTTGGAGGTATTTCGTGGTCTGGGTGAATTGGGGTTAATGGGCGTGCTTGTACCGGAGCAATACGGGGGGGCAGGGTTTGGCTACTATGAATATGTTACTGCAATCGTAGAGATAGCCAAGCACTGCGGCTCTATTGGTCTCTCATTTGCAGCCCACAATTCTCTATGTACCAATCATATCTGTAAGTTTGGGAATGAGGAGCAAAAACAAAAATACCTCCCCAAATTGGCTACTGCGGAGTGGATTGGCGCGTGGGGGCTTACAGAGCCTAATACTGGTTCAGACGCAGGGAATATGAAAACAACGGCAACTCCAGACGGAGAGTACTATATAATAAACGGTGCCAAAAACTTTATTACACACGGTAAAACTGGAGAGGTTGCGGTTATTATGACGCGAACAGGCGAACCAAGAGCCAAAAATAATTCTACCGCCTTCATCATTGAAAAAGGAACTCCCGGATTTTATGCCGGCAAGAAAGAAAATAAGCTTGGAATGCGGGCATCGGAAACTACCGAGCTTATCTTTGATAATGTAAGGGTTCATAAATCCCAAATTTTGGGGGAAGTAGGAGACGGTTTTCATCAAGCAATGAAAATCCTTGATGGAGGCAGAATCTCTATTGCGGCTTTATCTCTGGGTATCGCCAAAGGAGCCTTGGAAGCTAGTCTTAAATATTCGCGGGAGCGTCATCAATTTGATAGTCCTATTGCTAATTTTCAGGGGATTTCTTTTAAACTTGCGGATATGGCAACCCAAGTTCATGCCGCAGAGCTGATGATTTATCATGCTTGCAGCTTGATTATGCAGGGTAAACCGGTTAGTACGGCTTCCGCTATGGCAAAACTATATGCAAGTGAGGTAGCAGTAGCCGTTTCTAATGAAGCCGTACAGATTCACGGAGGCTATGGCTATACGAAAGATTTTCCCGTTGAAAAATTCTATAGAGATTCTAAACTATGCACCATTGGAGAAGGCACCTCCGAAATACAAAAACTA
>CAUJFT010000373.1 GCA_963169475.1 Bacteroidota bacterium
TGCATGAATTGTGCGTACTATCAGCAATCAGGACAAGGACACAATCATTTTTGTAAATTATTAAATCAAAATCTGCATATAAAAGAACTACGGATTGATTGTCCCGAGCATGAGATGAAAAGATAAATCAAATGATACCAAGATTTGTGAGGTAATTATTTTATAGAAAACCGGCTTATGGATATAAAAAGATTGGATATGAGTCTATTTTTTTTAATATAATGACTTTTATGATGGGATTAACTTTGAAGAACTACTTATAAATTCAGTATACCGCTAAACCTTTTCTTTCAATTTTCGTTAAAATCTACAAATTTACGTAATACATTTTTATATTTTTAATTGCAAAAAAGATGGCAGGAAAAGCAGTAGAATTTACAGATGAAAACTTCGGCGACTTGGTTTTAAAGTCCGATAAACCCGTTTTAGTTGATTTTTGGGCGGTTTGGTGCGGACCTTGTAAAGCAATTGCTCCTACGATTGAGCAGCTTGCCGGAGAAGTAGAGGGGAAAGCCGTAGTGGGAAAATTAGATGTGGACAATAATCCGGAGATTTCCATGAAATATGGAATTATGTCTATCCCTACGCTTCTTGTGTTTAAAAATGGGGAAATTGTAGAGAAGTTGGTCGGAGCGGTTCCGAAAGCAGTGATTGAACAAGCTCTCAGAAAACATACTCCTGAACTGGCTTAATATATTTTAATGCTTACCTTTATGTTAAGCCCCCGTTAATGCCCCATTCCTCTTTCCATGAGCGGGGCATTTTTCTTATTACTTAAATCGTAAGAAGTAAAGAGATGAATTTAAAGCTATTGTTCCTATTGTTAGTTACTTGTGTCTCCTCTCTTTCGGCACAACCGAGCAAGTATATCTATCCATTTAAAGATAAGTTTTTAGAAATGGACTCTCTTGTACTTTTGTCAGAAATTGGAGATAAATCTGACTGGAAAAAGCAGCCTACTCAATTACCTCTATTTACCACCCGATTCTCGGATTCTTGTATTCTAGAAGAAGGAATATTTTACCTTGGAGCGAACAAAAAACCGGTTTTTCAGGCAAAAAATACCCCGATTTTATTAACCGAAATTTCGGGTTGGGAAGAGGGCGGAAACTCTTTGAGGAGATGGATTCCCGTTTCCGGAGGCGTAATTTTATTAAGTCGCGGGCTTTATACTTTTTCTGTTCAAAAATATGATATTCATGGGCAGTTGATTTGGGAAAAAAGCGTTCCCTACTCCAAAAAACTCAAATTAGGCGGAGAAATTAAGGTTATCCCTTACATGCAGTTTAAAACATGGTCAGATAAATATTTGTTTTTTTCTTCGGCTTCCGAAGAGTATCCCCAATCAATTTGGGTAAATACCGCAGACGGCACGCTTTCGTGGTTTGAGACGAATGCCTCTTTTTTTCTAAGCGACCCCGTTACCTTAGCGATGAAAGCAATGCTTACTGTGGACCAAAGAGGTTGGGTTCATTTTATGAGCGAGGGAAGAGAATGGGGCGTTTTTGAAAAAGCACTTACTGTTTTAACGGAAGTAAAAATGATTTATACTGAAGAAATGGTCATTTTAGCCTGCTTCAATCCCCAAAAAACCGGGTTAAAAGTGTTTGCCTTTGAAGCCGAAAAAGGAGCAAAACAATGGGATGCTGAATTAGATTTATTGAGGGTAAATCATTCCCAACCCTACAAAAATGAAGTGTTCCTTTCTTGTTACAAAGATAAAATTATCGTAGAATCCCAAGAATCTTATGACACTCTTTTGCAGGTGATAGAAACAAAAACCGGCAAAAAATTATGGTCTTCTCTTGGGAAAAAATAATAAATATATTACTTTTGCCTCTGCATTAATTAGCATATATCCAGACGAAGTGTAGCTCAAATGATTATGATGATTTCTATAAATCTTAGCGTTAATTGTTTTGAGAATGAAGGATATTGTCAATCATTTTTCATAAACTATCAATTATCTCATGACAGAAGCGCGCATTGAAACAAAGGTTTTTACTATTAAGAAAGAAAAAGGAAGGATAATCATCAATGATAACCTTGTTCAGCCGGATATATACAAAGAAAATGACTTTATCTATAATGTCATTTCAGAAGGAGTTTCCTATAATGTCGTAATACATAAAATTGACCATGAGAATAAAGAGGTTAGGCTAAGTATAAACGGAAAACAAACCATAGTTAGTCTCAAAACCCAAACAGAATTGCTGTTAAAATCCTTGGGGATTGACCTAAAAACAACTGCTAAAATAGATAATCTCAAAGCACCTATGCCCGGATTGATTCAGAGCATTGCCGTTACAGAAGGACAAAGCCTCAAAAAAGGGGAACCTATCCTAATTCTGGAAGCCATGAAAATGGAAAATGTTATCAAAGCTCCTTCCGATGTTGTAGTAGAAAAAATCATGGTTTCTCCCAAAGCCTCCGTAGAAAAAGGAGCAGTTTTGGTTAGTTTCAAAAAATAAATTGTGGGCTACTCGTTTGGATTGTTCTTCCTCTTATTTGAGGAACGGAATGAAGCAAAAATGATAGTAAGCACAAGGATATGAAGAGTATTGGCTACTTATACTGCTCTTTCTTCTAAGTTGGCGATAGTTTTATACTAAGGTGGCAATCAATAGTCCTATATCGCGGAAGTTCATTCCCATTCCGAAGAGATTAGCGATAGTTTTTTTCGTTACATGCTTACGATAAGTGTAAACCCCCTGCCGTACCCCATCATTAAGGCGGATAAGGTTTTCAAATCCGTTATGCTCTCCGATAGCGATTAGTAGCGGTCCAAGCACGTTGCTGATGGCGATAGAAGCAGTACGGGGAAACTTAGAGGCAATATTTGGAACACAGTAATGTACTACACCATGTTTTGTAAAGACGGGATTGTCGTGGGTAGTAATATGGCTACTTTCGATACACCCGCCTTGGTCAATAGAAACATCAATAATTACAGAGCCTTTTTTCATTCTTTCAACCATCTCTTCCATAACGACTAAGGGGGCGCGTTTTCCTATCTTAAAGGCTGCTCCAATGACTACATCTGATTGGTGAACTGCGTCACGAATATAATTATATTGAGCGACTGCGGTATAGATTTCAAGCCCTAATTCTTTTTTAATCGCAATGAGTTTGGTGATAGATTCGTCAATGATTCTAACGTTAGCTCCCATTCCCAAGGCGGTTCTTGCAGCATGATACCCAACTGTGCCTGCACC
>CAUJFT010000374.1 GCA_963169475.1 Bacteroidota bacterium
TCTGCTGATAGCGGCATTTCTTGTAAATGATATAAATCATTTTTTATACTTTTCGTAAAAAAGTTGGTTCATTTCAATAGATTTATGTACATTTGTAGTAAATAGTTTTAGCGGTTTCTTTTTCCTAAATATGTAAGATAAGTATATATTATAATGAATATAAATAGTATATTTGAAAATAACAAAGAGTGGATAGCGCGTCAGCTTGCACTAGACAAGGATTACTTTACGCATTTGGCAGAGGGGCAATCCCCCGAAATTCTATATATTGGTTGTTCAGACAGCCGTGTTACTGCGGAAGAATTAATGGGGGCAGAACCCGGAGAGATATTTGTTCACCGTAATATTGCTAACCTTATTCCCAATACAGACCTTAATTCAAGGTCTGTGATTGACTATGCGGTAAGTCATCTTAAAGTAAAACATGTTGTGGTTTGCGGACACTATCACTGTGGGGGTATCAAAGCTGCCATGGAAAATGAGAATCTGGGTATTCTCAATCCTTGGTTAGGGAATATCCGCGATGTATATCGCTTACACTATAAAGAACTTAATGCGATTGAGGATACAGATAGGCGATACGAACGTCTTGTAGAGCTAAATGTAGCGGAACAATGCCTAAATGTAGGCAAAATTCCCGAAGTACAAGATGCGATTATTAACCGCAATTTGTCTATACATGGTTGGGTTTTTGATGTGCGAACCGGACAATTAATAGACCTAACCAAAGAGTTCGCAAACAGTTTTCAGATACGGGCGCAAAAAATCGCAGACATTTACTTGTTTAAGCCCGATACAAGCGGATGATGAATCAAAAACGAAATCTTACAATTTCTGTAGAAGGATTGAAGAGAATACAAGCGTTTCTATGAGATAAATCCTTATAAGTAGTTCTTAGTTTTTAATGATAAGTTCTTAGTCTTCACAAGTAATTGTTTATCAGTTTTTTAACTAAAAACAATATCATAAACTAATTTCAAACCAGTACTTATTGAAAAGCAAATGGCACCATAAATGAGGATACCTTGTTTAGAATAGCGGATTATCAAATAATCACAAAGTATATCATTCGATTTGCGACGCTACTATTAATTCGACCAAAGCTGGCTTTCAAATTCGATTAGCTCTTGGTATCTTTTCTGGGATTCATCCATAGTTTGAATAGCATTTCCTGATATATTCACCGGAAATCCGTGATAGAGGTGTAAGTCTAATGCCTGACGAAGGTTCAGGCTGGATTTGTCATTCCATTTGGCTTTCCACTGCACATTTTCTAACACAGGAATAAGGTCTTTGTATTCAAAGTTTGCGAGTACTCTTTCCGGAAGGGTACCCGTAGGGTCCACCCAAAGTATCTGTACATATTGCGTATTATAGCGCATTATACTACTATTTTTATCAAAAATCCAATCATCTACAAGAATAACCGATTGCTCATAAGGAGTTAGGTCCATTTCCCAACGATTGTGGTTTATTTTTTTTTGATAGACCTCTGTGGTAAACATACCGTCCGAGGGAGACTCTGTAAGGGAAGCACCGAGAAATGCGTCGGGTTGATCGTCTGGTACAAAAACATTATCCCAAGCCTCTTGTCCTTTTTTTTCGCCCTCTAAATCGTATTTTCCCGTATTCCAAGCGCGGGATAGATATTTCATTCTTTTGAGAATATCTTTCCCTTGTAAAGGCTTCCATGAGTGGGCATCATATCCGGTTATTTCTCCGGCTTTTACTGCGTTCAGAATCGCTATTACCATACCATTGGATTCCGTAAACCGAAAGTCATCGGGTCCAGATACCAGGTGGTATTTGAACGGAAGGTTCATTTTTTCATTGAGTTCAATCCTGACTGCTACTCTTCTTCTCCAGAAGTGGTCTTCGGGTCTGACCTCAATCTGTGCTATTAAAAGTACTTGAATCCAAAGAAAAATTACTATAAAAAACGACTTTTTCATCTTTACAAGATTGGAGAATTGTACATTATGGATAATCTTCTAGTGAATACGAAACTTTCGGATAATTTAGTACAAAAAAGAGGACGCGCGAAGGGGATATTTTAAGAAAGGCTGATATACTTCAAAAATTCATTTTTAGTATTTTCTTCCATGAACTTCCCACTGTATTCAGCGGTAACCGTTCGTGAGTTTACATCTTGAACTCCTCTTGAAGATACGCAAAGGTGGGTTGCGTCCATTAAGACTGCTACGTCCGCTGTTTGAAGCACTTTTTTAAGCTCTTCGGCTATCTGCATGGTAAGTCTTTCCTGAACTTGAGGACGTTTGGCAAAATACTGAACAATCCTATTGAGTTTAGAGAGTCCTATGACCTTTCCGTTTGAGATATAGGCAACATGTGCCTTTCCAATAATCGGCACAAAATGATGTTCACAATTAGAATAAAAAGTAATGTCTTTCTCTACAAGCATCTGCTGATACTTATATTTATTTTCAAAAAGCCTAATCGTTGGTTTTTTTTCAGTATTTAATCCGCTAAAAATTTCATTCACATACATTTTTGCAACGCGGTGAGGCGTTCCTTTGAGGCTATCGTCTGTAAGGTCTAAGCCCAGAATATGCATAATTTCGCGAAAGTGATTCTCTATCAGTTTGATTTTCATAGAGTCCCCTATCTCAAAGGCATCTGCCCTTAGTGGCGTTTCGGATGAAGTGCCGATATGCTCCTCTCCAATTGTATCGTCGTCAAGCGTTTCGTTAGGCGGGATATTCAACATAATTCCGTTCCGTTTCATATAAAATAATTGTTAAATCCAAAGTGTGATTAATTTGGGGTCTAAGAATATGCCATATCACTTTTGCAATATTCTCCGCAGTAGGATTCAGTATCCCAAACTCGGGAACCTCTAAATTAAGGTTTTTGTGGTCTAATTTATGAATAATGTGATTGTCCACAATTTTTTTTAGAACACTTAAATCTATTACATACCCGGTTTCCGCATCAATCTCTCCCGTTACTTTCACTATAAGTTCATAATTATGCCCATGAAAATTAGGATTATTACATTTCCCAAATACCAGTTTATTAGTTACTTCGTCCCAATCCGGATTATGTAATCGGTGAGCGGCATTAAAATGTGATTTCCTATAAACTGCTGTTTTCATTCGACACCTTTAACGGGAATTTTAGAAATTTGTTTGATTTTGGAAAGAATAAATCTCCCTTCTTAGTACCTATTATTTTTCTAAACCTCATGGATTTTCTACTTAAAACCATTCTTTGTGTGGTATAGAAAACTTTGTTTTCTCTTAATTTTTTTCAATATTATTAATCGAAAATTGAGAAAGAATAATAGGAAGGGAAGCCAATCATGAAGCCTCTGCACGCCTGATTTTAGATAAGGTATTCTTCTCCCAAAAACAAATGAGTTGTGTGTTTGAGATTATTTTTGTTACTTTGTAGTCAGAATTGCGCCAAGCTTACCCGAGACCGCATGGTTTATATGGATTTTCGAGATATATTGCGGTGATTATGAGAGGCTTTGCGAATCATTTCTTCGCTCATCAATTTGTAATTAGTATAATAGAACATTATTTTATGGATATACACTTAGTGGATAAAGTCAATGCAGCGTTAGATACAATCAGGGATTATTTAAAATCTGATGGAGGAGATGTACGCATTCATGCAATTCGGGAAGATGAAATGGTGTTGGAGTTAGAGTTGATGGGGAATTGCGAGAATTGTAGCATGAGCAATATGACACTAAAAGCCGGAATTGAGGAGGTAATCAAAAGGTATGTACCAGAAATTTCAAGGGTAGAGGCAGTAAAAAAAAGCACTTAAATTTTTACTACTACGCAAAATATTGTTTTTTACCCGGCTTTTTACTGCTGCATTTGATGACCCTCAAATACTATAAATTAGAGATTAACCCTTGATTTCAGATGGAATTAATACATAAGTACGCCGATTTTTGGAGGAAACAAGTTACCGTCTCCCGTATTATTGGGCTTCTTCTCTTGTTTATAGGATTTCAGTTTTTATTAGGGTATATGTCCGCCTTGATAAAGGCAGAGTCAGGAGGTATGGGGGTTTTAGACCTAGGTTTTGGCTATTCTGCTGAATCCGTTTACACCCAATACCTTGACCATTTTACGCAAGAAGGTATCCGGATTTACAAAATAGCTTGGTGGATAGACCTTGTTTATCCGTTAGTATATAGCCTTTTACTTTGCTTTATCATTAGTTGGGGATTTCGATTCGCCCTCCCGCCACAAAGTCCACTATGGATAGTCAATCTTATTCCGTTTCTCTCCGCCGATTTTGATTATTTAGAAAATATTGGTGTCATAAGCCTTCTCTGTTCTTTCCCTGAAAAATGGATATTTATGGCTTTATGGACAAGTATATTTGGGGTGTTGAAATGGATTACGGCAGCAGTTGCAATCGCAATCGCCTTAGTAGCTTTACCCATCGGCTTTTTTTACAAAAATTAGGCTACGCTCTCAAATCTTATCCTCTTTTCTCAAAAGCATAAGCTGAAATAAGTTCCGCAATTAGAACCTACCTAAAGTTATTTCTGTATTCACAACTATCCCTCCTTTAGGATTATCCTCCCATTCTGATATTCTTGATAATAATAGAGAAGCTCTTTTTCCTTTACCCATCATTTTGTTTTTATAATTTAAACGCTTTTTCTGTGTTTTTTTATACAGCCCTGAATTATTTTAAAATATTCTTCTATTTATTTGCTTATAACATTTTTTTTACATTCCTTTGAAGCCATGTTTCTAATTCATTTCATTAATTTGTATCATTCTGGCTTGTTGGCAACCATTTAGATGTCCTTACTATGTTATCTTAATGGTCTTGATAATAAATTAAATATGTTTTACTTAAAGACATTAAAAAATAAAATATTTCTGTTTGTCATATATTTTTTTACATTTATAGATTACTTTTTGTAATATCAGGCATTGTATTTGTGTAGAGTTGGAGGGTATAATTTTTCATTGTATTAATGAATAAACTATCCATATTATAGGATAAGTATTGGTGGTAATTAGTGATGTATGTTTAATTTTTTTTTATTTATGATAAAATATAGACTAAAACTATTTTTTTTCTTGGTTTTTGTTTTATCTCGGTTCGTAATTTCTGCCCAAGTGGGTACTGTAGGGAATTTAATTTGGAGAGACGAAAACGAAAACGGGCTTATGGACGAGCCGCCCTCCTATGGGATAAACGGAGTTTCTGTAGAGCTTTGGAATGTCGGTCCAAATGGTATCTTTGGAGGGGGAGATGACTTCCTTCAAGCTACTGCTACCTCAAACTTTAATGGAGGAAATCCGGGGTTTTACCGGTTTACGCTTTTTGCCTCGGGTACATTTTATGTGAAGTTTCCCGTAGTAGCAGGATTTGGCAATCTTACGCTTCAAAACGCTACTCCGGGTACCGATTTAAATAGTGACCCAGATAATACCGGCACAACCCCCGTCTTTTCGATTGATATTCTTAGTGTGGGAGTAAATAAAAACAATAGTACAATTGATGCAGGATATAAGCCGTCTCACTACTTGCCTCCCGATGGGCCTAGAGCGCAAGATTACCCCAAAGACCAAGTGATAGCCACTCCTATGTATGTAAATGGAGACCCGCTCGCCGGCGGGACGGCAGGAACACAAGCGGGCTTTGTGTGGTTCTCTGCTAGTAATATAGGAGAATCAACCCCTCCTTCCAATACGCTTTCGGCTAGCCAAGTAGGGTCTGTATGGGGAGTATCCTATAACAAAAAGAATAACGCGCTCTTTACCTCTGCCTTTTACAAGCGGCATACAGGTTTTGGTCCCGGAGGAATTGGGGCTATCTATAAAATAGACCTTAATGCCGGCTCTCCAACCGCTACACTTTTTACCGACATCCGAACAATGGGCGTTAATGTTGGGACTTCCGGCAGAGTGCCT
>CAUJFT010000375.1 GCA_963169475.1 Bacteroidota bacterium
TATCCTGTTGAAACATATCCGGTTTCCTCTAAAAACATCGTATCTCCTTGTGCTATTGTGCTTCCCCAACTATCTTTTAGACGAAAATATCCATTTCCATAATCACAGCAAACCCCGTCCCCAAATTTATCCTTTATCACAAACCGATAACACAACCCTTTGGTGAGTGCGATGGGGATAGTATAGGCCGCAGTACCTGGATTTTCTAAATGCGGGTAAGGTCCTCCGGACATCACTACCTGATTATTGTCTGAAAATAATTGCCATGTAACCTCCTCCCCGTATTGGTCTGTAACCAATTCCAAATTTAGCAAAGTATCATAAATGGCATAATTAGGAAAAACAGACACCCCCCAATATGCCTGATTATTATTGGGGGTTGCATCTAAGGAAATAGTTGGGTTAGGAGCAAATTCAAAACGGTACAACCCATCTGCCATAAGAGTCATGCGTGGGAGAGTGATTACTTCGGTCTTGTAAGGGGCGAGATTTCCTGTCCAAGGTTCTGACCAAAACAATTGTTGAGATTGAACATATACCACTTTAAGCGTTCCTTCCGTAAGCGGCTTACTTCCTCTATTTTGGATTCGCATAGTAGGGTGGTTTAGGTGATTCCAACAAAGGTAGTAAGGTCCAAGATATTGAAGTGCGTAGATATCTAATGTATCGGTAATTAATCCCATACAAGCTCCAAGTAGGTCATAGTGTTGGGCGGCGGTTCTCTGCCCCGATAATTTGACTAATCGCTCTTGACAGACCGTAATCACCGTAGGATAATCGCCCAGCAATTTATATTTTGACAATAGGGTGTCGGATTGAAGGTTGATAATGGGACAAGGATTTGAGGCGGTCCAATCTCCGGCGGTAATGTTTGAAGGCTGACCGGGACCTATGATTCCTTTGATATTATCATCAGTAGTAGTGGGGTTCGTTTCTATATAAAAAACGCTCAGACTATCTTTCCCTCCGGGTCAGAACTCTGTATATAAGTCTTGAAGGGCGTTTGTGTTGTGGTAGGTCCAACAAGGAGGAACTCCGGCATCAAAGAAATACAAAATCACTGGTTTATCCATATCCAGATATTGGTAGAGGTGATGAGATTGTCCAGAGATGTCTGGCAGAATCCAATCTGGTGCCTCATCGTTCTCGATTAGCTGTGCATGGGTACGGACAAATGACCCCATTAGTAAAAGGATTCCAAGGAAAATGTAGCCTTTATTCATAATATTTTTTGTTAGAAATCGTGGATTCAAATATCGGGATAATTATTGGAATAAAAATCTATAAACGGATATTTTTGACTTAATGTATCTTTTTTTTGTTGAACTTGTAATAAAAATAGGGCAGAGGCTTGGGTTTGAGGAAACAAAAGCCGATGAGCTTCCATTTCTCGAAGGCGCGCTATTTCCGGTATAATTTCGTTGCTTTGAGTATCAAATATTGTTTTTTGGAGCTTTTCCCAAAGATAATTCACGGCAACCTCGTTAGGGTGGAGCATATCTTTTTCAAAAAAACGATAATCTCTCAACTCGTCCATGACTATTTCATACGCCGGAAAATAATAGGTCTTTTCCGGATATTTTTTTAATAAAGAACGAATACTTAATAAAAGAGTAGCCTTATTCCATTGATTTTGGATTGCCCCGTCGCGCCAATGCCGTACAGGGCTTACGGTAAATATCCATTTACAGCCGGGTAGGGATAAGTCAAAGGCATTAAGAACTTGTTCCCATTCTGAGATTATTTCTTCTGGTTCGAGCAGCCTTTTTTCAAAGGTTTCACTAGGCAATTTATGGCAATTTGCTACAATTTTTTCGGTTTTTTTATGTGTATAAATCCAAGCCGAGCCGAAAGTTATGATAAAAACCGGTTCGTTACTCAAAAATTTTCTGGCATATTCGAGACTATTGTTGATTTTATGGAGGCAGGTTTCCGGGTTCATCGCTGAAAATTCGGAGTGATGTTCAAAGCTACTCCATATTTCTGCATGGCAAAAAATATCCTCTTGACGATAATGCTTCTCCCCAAGAAGAAAAAGACAATGGGAAGCCAAGGACATCGGATTAAAAACAATTCCAAAGGGATTGATACAAGCCTTAAACCTAAGCCCGGCAAGTTTATTTCCGATATTTTCCGTAAAGCAAGACCCCATCATTAATAATTTGCTATGGTATGAGAGCAAAAAAGGAGGAGTAGGAGGGGTTACGGGAGTGCTTAGTGGAGTCATGCCATTTTTTTCTTATACAAACCGGATTCTCGCCCGCCGAATAATTTTCCACACATTTCCTACTAGTTCTAGGGAACCCTCCGAAAGTGTTTCTATATGCTTGCCGGAAGTAGGGCTATTGTCATAATCGCAAGCAGTACGCAGGTAGTAACCGGGGTCAGAGAGGGCATAAGCCTGTGCATCGGAATTCAGGCTTACTCTATAGGTAGCGTTTTGTGAGGTATTCATTGTGATTTGATAAATTGTTTCATGATTTTCCATCAAATTAAGGGTAGATGCAGAAAATCCTTCCGAATTATCCATATATAAAGCATAACGGGTATTCTCCGGATTGACGATAGGAGGAGGGGTTTGGGAATCTTCGCGCGAGGGGGTGTTTCTTTCCCTGATATTAATGACAGGATTTACCTCGGCTTCTGCCGAAACATCGTTTGTTATTTTGGTGGGGGTATAAATCTTCGTTTCGGACTTTATGTCTTGCAAGTCGCCCTCTATAGCCGCTACCTTAGAACGAAGCACACTAAGTTCGTCCCTCATTTTTTTTAAGATTTCTATTAGGTTATTGTCTCCTAATTTTTCTAATAATTCGTTGTTCATTGTCTGATTGGATTGAATGTGAGCAGTATTAGGTTTGCGCAAAGCCCGCATTATCAGCCAGCCGCAAACTAAAGCCAGCAGCGAGGTTACTATGGTAAGAGTCCATAAATGAAAAGGATAAGGTGCAGCTCTAACGGTTGGCGTATTATCGGAGGAGATTTCTGGCGAAACCATACTGTCAGAAATATTAGCGACGGGTAATCCTCCTTCTTTGGTTGCCTCCTCATGGAGTGGATTACTTCCATTTCCTCCTTGACGATAAAAGTCGGCAATTTCATCAAGTAGGGATTTCAGTTCTTGTTGAGGGCATCCTTTGCTTTTTACAAATTTACAACTTTCTATGATTTTTTGATTTTTCTCTATCCCGTTTTGAGCTGGATTTGTCCAGATTAGCTCATTGAGGTTCTCTATCCCTTTGCGCGTTTCTCCTTCGCAAGGAACGTTTGTTTTATACTTTTGTGCTTCTGTTTGTAAC
>CAUJFT010000376.1 GCA_963169475.1 Bacteroidota bacterium
TGCGAGAAACTAAAGACAAGATGAAAACAGCATCTGTGGAAGAACAAGACACCTTATTTGAAACATTTGTTGAGCTTACAAAAATAAAAAGTGCAATTGAATATCAGAAAGAAATTGTAGGAGCAATCAGACCCGATGATGTCCGGTAATCGTGGTGATTATCAAGCCTTTTCTTCCGAAAAATCAAATTAGTTTTGTTTTCATCATTCTGAAATACTTTATTACGATTAACAAAAAAATAAATTTTGAAACTATTTTTGGCGTACTCTCAATAAAGTTACTTATCATTGTCCTAATTTTTATGCTTTCATTTTTATTTTTTGGTATAAAAGAATATGTAATTCAAAGAGAACCTGATAATACTGACAAATTATGAAAAAGAGAATACTCTTTATAAACTCGGTAATAATTTTATTATTTTTTTCTTGCTCTAAAGAAAAAAACACAAGTACTCCAGAGGCTTTGGGGCTTACGGTATCAGTTGCGGAATGTAATGAGACTATTTTACAGATTTGCAATGACGGGTTATCTTTTGCTAAAATAGGAGACTCCCTCCTTACCGTAAAAACGAATATCAGTGAGATAAAAGGGGTAAAAGATAGTACTATTGAAACGGAGGATTATACTGCTTTTGTTCGGGTGATATATTTTGAGGAAGGAAACATTGTATTAGAAGGTACGCATTTCGAGAAGGAAGTTGAAAAAGCAGATTTAGCGAAATCTCATGTTGCTTTAATCCGTATTACCACACCAGAGATACAGACTCCTGAAAAAATACGGGTAGGAGGTACATTTGCAGAGCTAAAAAAAATCTATGCCGACTCTCTTTTTGAGACACAGCCCGGTGCGGTAAGTGGTTCGATTTTTCTTAGGATTCCAAAGGTATCCCGCTTAAATTATGAACTTCGCCAAAGTAAAAACACAGAACAAGCTCCCGGTGGTGAGGTAGGAGAAGCAGGAGAGGTATCTCCCGACGCGCGAATAGAAGCCATTTCTTTATACTAAATTATTTAGGCGGAACGGGGTCATATCCGCTCCCCCCCCAAGGGTGGCAACGAAGTATCCTTTTTAGGGCAAGCCCCCCGCCTTTTAATGCTCCATGTAGTGTGATTGCTTGTGCTGCATATTGGGAGCAAGTAGGAACAAACCGACAAGAGGGCGGCTTAAGTGGAGAAATCGCTACCTGATAAAATCGTATAAAAGCCAGAAGTATTTTCCTTAACATTTCTAAGTTTGAAGAAACAGCACCGAATTAACGCCTTTTCTTACTGATATAAACGGATACTTTTTGAAATAGTTCGACAACAAGCGATTCTGTTTGGGCGAATACGGGAACGACGGGCTGCTCCCATTTTATGCAAATCACAAGCCTTCCGCCCTTTTCTTGAACGAAAGAAACCAAGGAAGCCTTATGCAAGCGAATTATCTCCCGCAGAATACGCTTCGTACGATTTCTGTCGCTTGCACGGGGGAGTATTTTCTTGGGGACAATAACGGCAAATGATACCGTAGCGTTTACAAGCGACTCCGGAAATGGGTAGGCGTAAAGGAGCTTAAGCATTCCTCCTTTTAAGTGAGAGGAATGCTTAAATAAAAAATCGAAAGCACGCTTGCCGCAAAGCCGCTCACTCTTATGAAACGTGAATTTCTGTGGCGGAATTGCAGATAGACTCATGCTGTATCACGATAAACGACCAGAGAAAAACTCTATGGGGTTATTTTTGTTTGTGGTTATGACGCGGCTCGTCACTTACGCTCAACTTGGTTCTTCCTCTGGCTCTACGTCTTGCCAATACTTTGCGTCCATTGGCACTAGCCATTCTTGCTCTGAACCCGTGCTTGTTCCTTCTCTTCGTATTGCTCGGTTGAAATGTACGTTTCATCTATCTTTTTAATTTTAGGCTGCAAAGGTATGGATTTAAATCATACCCACAAAATATTATTCACCTTTTTGGTATCCCTAGAATAAAAAAGATTCGTAATAGAGACGTAAGGCAGTATTTGAATATTTTACATAAAAAGAGGTTTGTATCGTTTGTAGTGGGATAGTCAGATTTCCTCTTCATATCTCCGAAGCAGATGCTCCGGATAAAAGAAATAAGTAGGGATAAATAAATTGTCCATCGAAAGCATATTTTATATTTCTTTTTTTCTTTACTTGCAGTTCTAAAATCAAGGTCGGAAATTGTACCAAAATTAACGTGATTTTCAGGAAGTTATAGCATTAATTTGGGGGATAATAAATGATTTTGTAACTCTTTTTTTGTCGTAAATGGTTTTGTACATAGCATAGAATTGTATGGATTCCAAAAATATTTTTTATCAATATATTCATAATTATGAGCAGTTTACCCAATTTAGCCCCTCTCATTGGGCAGCAATAGGGGTATTTGCATTTTTGTCTGTATTAGTACCTTTTCTCTCAAAACGGTTTTTATCCAAGCCGCTTCAATACCGTGTGGGGGAGGCTATTGGGGTTATTATATTCTTGAGCTATTTTGCGTGGGCTGCATTAGAATTATCTGCCGGTACCTTTGATGTAGCCAAGCATCTGCCTTTTCAGCTTTGTCGTTTCAGTAACCTTGTAGTGGTATTGATGATGAATTTTAGGCGAATTTTTTGGTTCGAGATTTTATATTTTTGGGTGGTTACCGGAGTACTTCAAGCCACTTTCGCCCCCGATTTTCAGCAGGAATTTCCTCATTTTTATTATTTCAGATTCTGGATTGGACACCCGGGTATGATATTAGCCATTGTCTATGCAATGGTGGTTTATGAAATGCGCCCAACCCTTAAAGGTTTTTGGAATGGCATCATCGCAACCAATGTTTACGCACTCTTCACTGTCATTTTAAACCTATCATTGGGTTCAAATTATTTTTTTACGATGGGAAAACCCGAAACTGCAAGTCCATTAGATTATTTCGGACCTTGGCCTTGGTATATTTTAGTGTGTGAGTTAATACTGATTGTTCAGGCTACGCTATTTTATTTGCCTTTTTACAAAGGGCTTATCCCACAAAAAAAATAATCCCCTAAGTTAATTGCAGCGTGTGTATATATTCGCTATCAATTGACCTACAAGAAAAGATTTTGTGAACCCTTTCTTGTAGGTTGTATCCATAATTACTTCAGTCCTGTCTGAAAGGGTGATTTTTTGAAGGCGTAACCGTCTTAAACCTTATCAGTGAAACCGGATAGATTGGCTCATATTCCGAAAAATCCATGGATGTTGCTGCCCTTCTCCATTACGTACCATCTTTTTTGAAATAATGGGTACTAACAAACTCAATTCATCGGTAAGCCCTTCCCAAAAAGGGTCAAATCCAAGGTGAGAGGTTTGGTTGTACAAAATCATTTCGAGTGCTAACACAAGGCTCGAATTATTTACGACAGACCCTTCCCAGCTAAGTTCGTATTCCGAACACCCCGCAATTACCGATATATTTGTGGTATCCTTGGTCGTTTGACTTACAATAGGTAACGCAAATTTTTGAGCATAGCAGATGTCAACCAATGCTATCAAGCCTTGTCCTTTGGGTTTTTTATTTATCCATTCGTAAAACGCTATTGGAGAAATCAGGGTATCTGTTTTCGGATTAACGGCGGTTTCTTTTTGATAAAAGTCAAATGGGCAGAAATAAGCCTTGCTATTAATGTCTAATTGCCCGTGTCCCCCAAGATAGATTACAATGAGTGCCTCGGGGTCTTTAATGTTCCTCATAAAATGTTGAACGATGCTGTCTATGTCAGCCTCTGTAAGGGCACCTATAATAACCTTAGAAAAAACGGTGTCAAAAACTACGCCCTCCTGCACCTCAAAACATCTCCCTAATTTGATACTAGAAGAATCGACTAAGCGTAGTTTTTTTACGTTCACATCTCTAATAGTACCTACTCCTAATGACAATAAGTGTAAATTTTTTTTGGAGGAGGTGTTATTTGCAATACGTTCTGCGGTCTTCGCTCTTCTTTCTTCTAACCCCTGAGCGCATTCAAGGTGCATTTGACTCAATACGCCCGGAATGAAAGAAGGGGTAACGAAGGGCAAGCCTCTTTTTGTTTTGGGTTTTGATTCTCCTATAGGTTCTACTGGAGGCATTTTTATCGGTATCCATAGTTTTTGACCGGGATAGATAAGGTACTTTGGGGGATCAAGCCGATTCCTATCGGTGATTGTCTCTAAAGAGGACCCCGGATGCTTAATCATGGTTTTATAGAGATTATCTCTTGCCTTCACCATATAGACAACCTCTACTACGTCTTGGGATAACGCGGAACTCATACTAAAATAAAACAAAAGCAAGCAGGTACTAGCAAAATAAAAGTTTTTCATGCAAAAAAAAATAAATATTTATTAAAAGGATAATTGAGATTTTTTTTAGAGGAAAATAGAGAGTGCGGATTTATGTAATTAAAGAACTATTAGTGAGGCACAAAAATATTATCTGTTTTTTGAAAAAACTTCCTTAAACCCCCTCACTCTATTCCCATTGTTAGGAGCTGGGACAGAGATAAGGGGGCGAGCTGTACGATTGGGTTTCTCAGCTACATGTTTTAAGGATTTTATTCATAAGATATGAGCAAGTAAAAAACCAAGGAAACAAATAACATATAAACAACTGTTTATTAACCACTTAATATTATTGTTTGGTATTTGTTTTCAAATATTCATTTATGTATGTCAAAAAACTTAACTGAAAAACTTGGTATTTTCCACAGACTCATATAACTTGCACCAGCTATAATATTTTGAGATTAAAATAATTAAGTACTGAGGCAAATTTATTTTAAATCACTTTTTATTAAACCATTGATAATCAACACTATTTTTACTTTAATATAAACTAATTGACGAATAGGATAAACTAAACATGGTCAAGTACTCATAATAAATATTCAGTTAGTTAAGGTTTATAGAAAAATTCAAAGGGTTGTTACTATTGAAAAAGAGCATTTTGCTTTAATCTGTTTTTAATCCTAAGTGAAATAAAACCCTATCAATTCTTACAACGCAAATTAATATGCTATAAATGAAACAAAAAATAATTATCTGCAATTTGTATGCAAATTATAGGCAATTTGTAAGCAACTCATAATATATTGATTACTATTGATTAAAATTAGGAGTTTCAAGAGAGTGTGTACCCATTCATATTTATAACATGTATAACTAATAATTATTTACTATCATGGAACTATCAATATTACTAAGAAAATTTTTAGACGAAATCAGGAAAAATAAAAAGGACAAACAAAAAAATATAGTAGAGCGTTTCAATCAAAAGCATGATGGCATAAGTATAGGTGAGTTTAGTTTATCAAGGTTAAAAAATTCCGAAAACCCTAATGATGAAGGATTGATAGAAACAATTCTCTTTTTTCTATGGAAAGAGTATCCTTCCCGATGCCCCAAGGAGGTAATGAACGACGCTATATTTATTCAGTTAGTAAAAGAGAAGGAAGAAAAGGGAGAAAAGGAGCGACAGTATGTCTATCTTTTATATTACCATTCAAGCATGAATAAGGTAGAAAGAAGATGATATATGGTTTTTGATACCGAGAAGTGCATGATGACAGTTTATTTTTACAAACTGGGGCAGTTTGTAAAAAATCAAGGAAAATATGAACATAAAGGAGGATTAATTTATTCTTTAGTAGAACAAGAAATATCTTATCCGACCTATTATACAATAAATTTGGGAAATGAAAAAGATGCTTTCATTGATAGGACTATTATTTTAGGTCTTCAGTCTGGCGTAAATTACGACTTGCAACTTGTCAGCGGGGAATTTGTATTGGAGAAAGAAGAAAGTGAGAGTTCGGCAAGAAGTGCCGTTGTTGGAGGCAGCCCCATACCGGATTACATTGCGCTTCATTTATATGGAAAACGGGTGGTAGTAAAGAAGTCTGTAGTTGAGAAGGAAGTAAACTTTTCAGGTTACAAGGATTCTGAAACACTACAAAAGATAGCCGGAATCTATATAGGTTATTTTATGTCCCCGCGACAGAAGATTTTTGTGGGAGAGATGTCTCTCTCTCTTAAAGGTAGCGGAGCGGCTGAATACACGGAACGGGCATCTCAAAGTCCTAATACCGGAAGAGTAACTCTGGGAGAAAATAATTTAATTTATATAGAGTTTACTAAACCACGGCTCTTCATTACCTTATATATACATGAGGCGA
>CAUJFT010000377.1 GCA_963169475.1 Bacteroidota bacterium
CTTTACGGGTAGGGATTGATTATAATTTTTCGCGGTATGTCGGATTAAGCCTTTCTTTCCAACACCGCTTTCTTTCGTCTGATTATTTGGACAATATTGGAGAAATGGGAACTAGAAAAGGCAATGATTATTTACAATCATTAGAGATAACGCTGAATATCCCGCTAAATCCTCCCAAAGAATCGACTTCTCCTAAAATATATAAGCCAATCGAAAAAGATACACTCAAAAGAGATACAATATTAGCCGTAAACCTACGGAAAGATAGTTTAGTCAGGGAAGGATATACAGAAGAACCGAAAATTCCCGAGATAGAAAGTTATTTTGGCATACTTAATGCAGGGGTGGATTGGCTTAATCAGATTGGGAACAATCTGGAGCAGGGGGCGGGTGAAGGGGATTATGATTCATGGGCAGAGGCGGTAGCTTCAGATGAATACGATTGGCTTTGGAAATATCTCGAAAAAAAAGCGATTCGCGAAAAGCAGTTTTTTGAATATAAATGTAATCCGGGAGAAACTTATTTTTCGCTATATGAAAGATTTAGGGTTTCCACTAAGAGTATATTACTAATGAATGGGCTTGCGGGTAGCAGTATTCCTCCTTATGACAAGGCAATTCAAATTCCGGACACGCGAAGATGGATGGATATGTTTCCTGATATAGATAAAATTATAGAACTTTCGGGAGCTTCTCCGCCTTGATTTACCTGTAACCACAAATAATGTGGGTAGAAATTATGCTGAAAAGTCCTCTATACTCACAATAATCAATTCCCAATATACTGAAAATTAAGTTACGCTTGAAATAACCTCTATTAAGAAAGCAAAATGTATAATCAGATACTAATACTTTTATGCGTATTTTTGGGTATGATACCGGCTCCGGCTTATGGACAAAAAAAGTACATACCAAATATGGATATTGGGATAGGAGTTTCGGGGAACGTTTATATTGGCGACCTTAGCCAAAAAATTACAGACATCAGAAATGTTTATCCCGGTATCAGTATTGGCACCAGATTTACTCAAAAAGAGAGGATATTTTCTACAATTAATCTGAATTACAATATACTTAGTGAACAATTACATGACGGAGAAACGATGACTATTACCGGACCCGGCTATCAAGCAAGCACATACTTTAATACTCATATTTATTCTATAGATTATCGCCTTCAATATCTTATCCTGAAAAAAAAAACCTTTACTCCCTATCTCAAAGCAGGAGGAGGAGTTATGCGTTTTATCCCCTACGATATTAATGGGGTGAATCTCGCAACGAATGTTTTTTCCAGACCCGAAGCTGAAAATTATTCTGTTTTTTCATTGTACATTCCCGTAGGTTTTGGGATTCAATACTCTGTCTCTCCCAAGCTTTTTGTGTCCGCAGAGTATCAAGGGTTTATGACGGCTACAGATTATTTGGACAACATCGGTACAAATGGTACTAAAAACGGAAAAGATTTATTCCATTCTATACTATTTTCTGTATATTACAGAGTTTCGGAAAAGGGTTCTCTTCATTATTTCCCCATCGTTTCGGAGGCTAAACCGGATAAAAATACTAAGCCACCAAAGCACAAAGGACCCGCAAAACTCGCAAAAGACCATTCTAAAATCTATAAATCCAAAAAATCACTTACATTTAAAAACAGTAAAAAATCAGGAAAATCATCACCTAAAAATAGCACCGCTTCAAAGAATGTCAAAAATCTAACAAAGAAAGAGAAGCCGGTAGTCTTTGATGCTTATCAACTCAGTGAAAGCAGTAGTCCTGTCCTTACCTTGAATACGATTACAAAAGAAAAGGAAGCAGAAAACAAAGCCTATTTCGTGGAAGAAAAGGAAAAAGAATATCTCAAAAAAAATCGGTGGACACCCTATTACATTCAAGAAGGGGATTCTTGGGAGTCCATAGCAGCAGAGTTTGATATAATGCCGGAAGTATTAAAAAAACTCAATGGGGTAGAGGCAGGAGTAAAACCGGCTCCTGGTAGAAGAATCAGGGTACCCAAAGACTAATCCTTTTCCCCCCACCTATACGGATTTATATCCAAGCCGATTTGGTCAAGAATCCTATGAACAACCGTATCTGCTAACGCCTCAAAAGTTTGTGGGCGGGAATAAAAAGAGGGTGCTGCTGGCATAATAATCCCCCCCGCGAGGGTAACCGTTCTCATATTCTCAATATGTATCAAATTGAGCGGAGTATCTCGTATCACGCAGAGTAATTTACGTCTTTCTTTCAGCACTACATCGGCTGCCCTTGTGATTAAGTCATCGGAAACTCCTTGCGCAATCCTTCCCAATGTACCCATAGAACATGGACAAATAATCATTGCTTCGTATTTTGCAGAACCCGAAGCAAAGGGAGCGAAGTAGTCTTTCCTATCATAAATATTAAAACAGGGAGGAATTACAATTGCTTCGCCTATCTCTTGCTGCCATACCGCGCTTGCATTGCTGGATAAAATAACCCCTACCGTAATATTGGGGAAGAGTGA
>CAUJFT010000378.1 GCA_963169475.1 Bacteroidota bacterium
AATAAGAATATAATAAATATTAAATGGACAAACTACTGTTACGGACATTGCCAACGTAATGCAAACAATTGCAAGGGAAACCGTAGTAGTAACCGCATCCATATTATCGAGCATATTCAGGCTATTCATCATTGCTACTACCCAGAAGACAGTAAGCCCCCAATCTAATAAAGGAATATCGAAATATCGTATCTGAATGCCAAATGCGATGAGTATCACTCCACAAATGACCTGCCCAAAGAACTTCATTCCTGGGCGCGTATTAAAAGCGTCGTCTGCGAGTCCGATAAAAAAAGCTAGGGTTCCGCTTGCAAATAAAGCCAGATAATTTTTGGTGGTATTTTCATTGAGAGAGGCGGCATTAAGCAGCAATAAAATGATAGTTCCCAACAAGAACGTGATGTAGAACGAAATACCTCCTGTGGTAGGCTTAGAGGTGCTACCCCAACGAATGCTAGTATTTTTTTGGCGACTCGTTACTCCGAAATTTTTGGTAAGCCGGAGTAAGATTACATTTAGGAAGTATGAAAATAAGATGGCAGACAAAAGAAAAATTACGCTCACCGTGATTGTGTTATGTAGTAACGAATAAATTATTTTCAGCAAATATAATAGACAACCGGATAACTCCAAAAAGAAAATTACATTTTGCTGTATCGTTTTTTTATATATAATTGATTATCAAAGATTATCAGGCAATGTTCTCTATGGAGATATTTTTCTTTTTTACATAGACCTCTTTTTCTATTTCTGCGATAATCTCTCCTTTTATGTCTTCAATCGTAGTTTGAAAATGATACACTTTTTTCCCTTCTATCTCGACTTCTTGCTTTATTTCGTACAAACGGGTTTCCGGAATAAAGAATGTTGCTTTTACGTGTGTTTTTCCGGGTTTTCTAAACTTTATCTTCGCCCCTTTGTCCCATACAATGTAATCGTTCCCCAAATAATTTAAGAGAATGAACACATAAAATGGGTCACACATAGCATAAAGGGAGCCGCCAAAGTGTGTCCCAAATAAATTTCGGTTATACCACCGGAGCTTCATGCCTACCACAAAACGGGTCATTTCGTGATTTACACTCTCTACATAAATCCCCGCCCCGAGATAAGGCGGATAGAGGTTCACATTTTTTATCAAAAATTTTTTAAGAGAAAATCCCATTCATCAAGCAGGAGTGATAGCTATTTTAATCCTTTTTCATGTCTTTGACTACGATTTCAGCAAGGTCAAGTACTGTGATTTCTGACTCTTTTTCAAAATGCTTTACGCCATCACTCATCATCGTCATACAGAAGGGGCAAGCAACGGCCAATACTTTTGCCCCCGATTCAAGTAGGTCTTCCGTTCTTTCTATATTTACCTCTTTATTTCCTTTTTCTGCATCTTTAAACATCTGCGCTCCTCCTGCACCGCAGCATAGCCCTGTAGTGCGGCATCTTTTCATCTCTACAAGGTCTGCATCTAATGCTTGAAGTACAGAGCGCGGAGCTTCATATACTGCATTAGCCCTACCCAAGTAACAAGAGTCGTGATATGTAATTTTTTTGCCTTTAAAAGACCCTTCTTCTTTCATCTTGAGCTTTCCTTCATTAATCAACTGCTGTAGAAATTGGCTATGGTGAATCACCTCGTAGTTCCCGCCTAAATCGGGATACTCATTTTTGAAGGTATTGAAGCAATGAGGACAAGCCGTGATAATGCGCTTTACCTTGTACATGTCGAAGGTTGTAATATTTTGCTGCGCCTGCATCTGAAATAGAAATTCATTCCCGGCTCTTTTTGCGGGGTCTCCCGTACACGTTTCCTCGGGACCTAATACCGCATAATCTATTTTTAGAATAGTCAGAATTTGAATCATTGCTTTGGTTACCCGCTGATAACGGGAATCAAAGGCTCCGGCACAACCCACCCAAAATAAATATTCAGGAGTTTTCCCCTGAGCGGAAACCTCTGCCATCAATGGTACTTGTATTTGCTCTGCCATAAAACTCGGTTTTTTGTCCAATTTTCTTACAAAAGTAAGAATATATATGGTTTTACGTTCTGCTTCTTTAAAAAAAACCAAAATATTTTGTAACGGTTTTTTAATTTGTAAGTTTGTATATAATTTGGACAAGAAAATAGAATGGATAAGCATCATTAAATAACTTGTAGCGACATGAGTTCAGTACTTAGAATAGGAATATATTACGACGGAAATTATCTGTCAAGTGTAAGTAACTATTATTTCTTCCAACATTTTTTCAAGGCACGAATAAATATAGAGGGTTTGAATGATTTCATTTTATACAAAGTAGCAGAGTTAGAAAAATCCTCACTACAATACTGCAAGATTACTGATGCTCACTATTTCAGGGTTCGGCTGAATGCTGCTAATGCCAAGGAACTGAACAAACTCTACCCGGATAGGGTCATTGACGACATGTTGATGCAAGAGTAAATTACTGCCCATTATCTCCCCTCTATACAAAGAAAGGAGCAAAAAGAAGAGGCTAAGGTTGATGTTGCGCTGGGGCTTGAGTGCCTTGACAATGCTATTGGCGGGCGTTTTGACGTATTAGTGCTTGTTGTCGCAGACCATGATTATGTACACCTCATAAGGCGACTAACGCTCTTGGGGATTCGGGTGATGGTTCTCAATTGGGAGTTTAAGTACACAGATGATTTTGGAATTGACAGAGATGTTCATGGTTCGCCAGAGCTATCTTGGCATTGCACTTACCCTTTAATGATGAATGAGATTATAGAGGAGGGCGCGTTATATGGTGAAGCACGCGTTACGAATATTTTTAAACCCATAGAGATAAGGTCAATGGTAAAATTAGGCGTAGAACAGAATGCTAAAATAAGTATTATCGTGAATCTCAATAAAGAAAAAGGCTATGGTTTTATTCAGCATTACCCCGATAATATCTTTTTTCATTTTTCCCAAATGGCAGAAATTGCAGAGTTAGAGTTACTCGAAGAAGGCGATACCATCGAATTTAACATTGGAACGAATGATAGAGATGGGAAAAAAATGGCAAAGAATATTCGGAGGATTAATGGGTAGCCAAGCATTCCCGAAGGGGTGTTTAAGCAAGGATTAATTTTTAACTTTAAGTGCGATTGAAAAAAAAATCATAAATCCCATTACTAATTATTTATGATTTTCAAAACAAGTATTATTTGTTTCATGGGAATCTAATCATAAGTAGTTCTTAGTTTTTAATGATAAGTTCTTAGTCTTCGCAAATAGTTGTTTATCACTTTTTTAACTAAAAATAATATCATAAACTAATTTCAAACCAGTACTTAGATACAATCAAAAGAAACTAAAGGGATATAATACTTGTAGTATTCAATATTTTATGGGTTTCTTACTACCCTAAATCCAAAATCAGATTTTCCTTTAGATTCATCAAAGTATAATCGGTCTGTTATTCTAAGGTCGTGATGATAGCTTCTGAAGCTCCCGCCTCTTAATACTCCAAGCCGTGGGAGGCTTACCCCGATATTGCTATTGGGCAGTTTTCCGGTTACTTTGGGTTTGACGGAAAGCGGATTATCTTTGGGGGAGGATTTATAATAGGTTGCGTCATAATCATCTGCTACCCATTCCCACACGTTACCACTCATATCGAACAAACCTATCTCATTACTTTTTTTGGTAGCAGTGCTATTGGGACTTCCGCCGGCATTGCGGGAATGCCAAGCAACATCGTCTATTTTATCGCTTCCGCTATATATTTTACCCTTTGACTTATTTCCCCCTTTTGCGGCGTATTCCCATTCGGCTTCGGTAGGTAGGCGGTATGTGCTTCCGGTTTTTTTTGTAAGCCAATCGCAGTATTTTAGCGCGTCTCTACGTGAAACATTGACTACAGGGTTTGTTTCTACCCACCCACCTATGGGAGGGGCAGGCATGGGGGTTTTAGTCTCTATGCAAAACGTTCTGTATTCCCGAACCGAGATTTCTCTTTTCCCAATATAAAAATCACTTACCCTTACGGAGTGCTTCGGTTTCTCATCTTGGTCTGCTTCAGTGTTAAAGTAAGGTACGCCCATTTGAAAAAAACCTCCGGTTACAAGTTGTAATTCCGGAGCATTAATTATGGAGTCTGCATCGTCGCCCGAAAGTGCAGATTTAATCTGGTCAATGTTGCTACTTACCCCAATCACTCCTCCTAAAAGGATTATTCCTAAAGCGACTTTCCAAACCCATGATTTAGACCGTTGGAGTTTGGGAGCTATTTTGGCTTCACATTCCGCTACTTGTTTTTGGGCATATACATCGGAGAGATTCGCTCCCAACATCTGGCGATAGAAAGTGAGGGCTTCTTTGTATTTTCCTGTACGAAAGAGCCTATCCGCCTTTTCCTGTAATTTAGATTCTTGCTGGGAGGCGATTTTTTCTGGAGTAGGGGATTTTTTTTCTTTAGGGTGGAGATTCTCTTTCGAAGGTGATTTTTGGGGTTGAATAATGATTGTTGTATCGGGTGCCGGCTCCTTAGTAGAGAGGAATAGCATCATCTCTTTTACGGATTGGAAGCGTTCTTGGGGTCTTAATGCCATGGCTCTCATAATCAAGGCATTCATTCGCCCAGATATTTCAGGATTTAGGGTTCGGGGTTCAGGCATTTGTTCTATACTCCTTGTGGGAGAAGCCGGCGGGTTTTTGCCGGTGAGTACCTTATATAGCGTTGCCCCAACTGCATAGATATCTGTAAACGCCCCTCTTACGGCGTGAACGTCATATTGTTCAATGGGGGCAAATCCGGGCGTTAATAACACGCTATGCTTGCTTGCTTCCTGACGGATAAATTCTCTTGCCGCCCCAAAATCAATCAGCACCGCCTCTTCCCTTTCAGTGATAATAATATTTTCGGGTTTTATATCTCTATGTAGTACTCCTTCTGCATGGACTTGTGTGAGTGCGCGTGCGAGTTGGTTTAGGATATTGATTGTGTCTTTTTCTGTAATTCTGCCGTTCGGGGAAGCCTTAGCGATTTGTCCGAGGTTTTTTCCCTTAAGCAAGGGCATGACGAAATAAGCGGTATTTCTTTCTTCAAAATGGTCGGTTACCCCTACAATATTAGGATTTCCTTCAAATTTTGCAAGCATTCGGGCTTCATCAAGAAACCGCTCTTTGTAACTCCTATACTCTCCGTCTTCTATAGACTGAATCCCTATACTTTGGTCTTGATTTCTGACGGAGTAGCCCTGCATGAAAAATTCCTTTACCACTACGTTTTTCCCGAGTGATACGTGTGTGGACAAATAGGTAATTCCAAATCCCCCTTGCCCAAGAATACTTTCAATTCTATAGGTTCCGTTTTTGAGTAATGTACCTGAAAGGAGAGTACCATTAGGGTTTGCCATGCTAATTTTTTAATTTTTTTTGGTACAAAAATAGGAATTATTACCTATACTTGCAAAAGAAAAACACTATTTTTGCAAAAACAGAAATAGTGCGGGAGGGGTGATGTTCCGCGATAATCCACTCTCACCTCTGAGACGGGTTTGGTTTTTGTTAAGAGGGAGAGGTATAGGGTGTAAGGTTTAGCTCACCCTCAACATAAGGGATAGATTTTCTATATTAGCCCCGATACTTGTTAATGTGTTTACCATAGTGTCTTTATTTCCATCATTTTGAAAATAGAAGAGAGATTGGAAGAGAGATTAGCAGTTACCAAACAAGAAAAAAAATGGGGATTAGCATAGAAGATATCATAAAACTCATAGGGCTTTCTCAAAACGAAATCGAAACATTGTAAGGAAGATAAAAGAAATCAATATACTTCAATTGGAATGGAAAAATGGTATTTCTTGGTGCTGAAAATCACGCTAATAATTTTTTTTCCCTCCTATTCAAATAAAATACTCTATTTATGCCACTGATATTCACAGAAATAAAGGAAAAAGTAATCATAGCTCCCACTTTACTGAAACAGCCGCAAGAAGAGAGGCAAACAATCGTCCACTGCAATGTATTCTCCTTGTATGGCACACTCGTGAGAATCTGGAAAAGCACTTTTTTGATTGACCGCCATACCGGCAAGAAATATAAATTACTGACCGCTCTGAATATAGGCTTCTATCCCGTATGGACAAAAGCCGAACCGGGAATTTATGAGTTTACCCTTATTTTTGAAGGATTAGACAAAGATTTTAAGGTATTTGACCTCCATGAAATTATACCGCAAGAAGGTGGGTTTTATGTGCCGGGAATTTCCCGAAATCAAACCGATGTCTATACGGTGAGGGTATCATAATCCCTTTTGCTATCTTTCGGATTCTTCTATCATCTCTTTGAGCATCAAATTAAATTCTGTAGCCGCGATTAGCTGCTCCATACTGAGATGAAGCCGAAACCTCCAATAATGTTTGGAATTAGCCGGGACGTTGATTTGTTCCTCTTGTGGTTTCTCTCTTCGGAGTATCCCGTCTGCTGCTACCAAGTCCTGAATCGGGAAAATTGACCACATGGCCGGAGAATGCAGATGCTGCTCAAGTATTTGTTTGATTACCCATGGTTCACAATAATAAGGAGCCTCCCCATGATTAAGAAGAATTTCAGTAAAAAACCGCTGTGTTTTGCTCCTATCCTCTTCCCACCATCCTCTTAATGTGGACATATCATGGGAAGAAGGGGAAACAACAGAAAGATAAGGAGCATCATTCAAATGACCGAACTCCGTATCACCCTTCGGCATTCGCTGAATTTCAAGACTTAATATATTTAATGCTTTCATTACTCCGGGTACGCTTGCCGGAATCATTCCTAAATCTTCTCCACAAATTAACATATCCGTTGCCCTTACTAAGGTAGGCAGTTTCTCCATCGCTTTTTCTTTCCAGAAATCGTTCATCCTCTCGAAGAAGTAATGATTGTATAATTGAAGCACACAGTCTTTCTGGTCTGGTTCCAAATCCTTAAAAGAGCGGGTTTGTTGGATAGAAATTCTGGGATTAAGCCCGTTATTACTATCTTCCAAAAATAGAATTTCACGGATTAGTTCATTCAATCCTGATTGTATAATTTCTTTTTTGCGGTTTTCCCATTCCTTTAAACTAATATGAAATTCTACCTCCCGCTGGGTACTCACATGTGATTTAAGCCTAAAATAGCCTTCTCCTTTATGCTCCAAAAACTCCTCTTTTACCTCGTCTGTATATTCTCCAAAAATATCTTGGAGAAAATATTCTCTGATATAAGGAGTACATAACCGTTCATAATTAAGATAGATTCCGGCATTCCTCAACTCTGCCGAAGTAAGAGCAAGCGTAGGGTTAAAAACCCCAAGCAACCCGTCAATCTGTGAATAAGGAATTTGCCATATCCGGAAAAAACCCAGAATATGGTCAATACGAAAAGCGTCAAAATAAGCGGATAATTTTATGAGCCTTTCTTTCCACCATATATATCCATCTTTTGCCATTTCCTCCCAATTATAGGTAGGAAATCCCCAATTTTGCCCAAACACAGCAAAATCATCAGGAGGCGCTCCAGCTTGTGCGTCCATATTATACAAGTACGGGAACATCCAAGCATCTACGCTATACCGATAAATTCCGATTGGAATATCTCCCTTTAGAATAATGCGATTTTGACGGGCATAATTCGTAGCGGCAAGCAGTTGTTTATGGGCATGATATTGGATAAAATAATGTACGGCAATATGGTCAAAATTAGGGTCTGTTTCTCCGCACATTTCCTCCACCTCACCCCAATCGAAAACAGAACCGATTTTCCATTTACTAAAATCAGGGGTATTAAACAAATCTCTTAAATGAGAGAAAACAGCATAAGGTTTGAGCCATTTTTTGTTTTCGGATAAAAAAGAAATAAAGTCGTTATCTTTTAAGAAATTCTCTTTCTCTTGGTCATATAATAATTTAAAGAAACGCGATTTCATTTTCATTACAGCCTCATAATCAATCTGCGCTAACTGATTGAGTTGTTCAGCAATTGTATCGAATTGGGCTTGTATTTCCATGTCTTTCAGCCGCCCCATTCTCCCAAGATTAATATACATAGGGTGAAGCGCGAAAACGGAAATCGCAGCATAAGGATAAGAGTCTGTCCATGTATGAGTCGCTACAGTATCATTAATCGGCAAAACCTGAACCAATTTTAAACCGGTTATTTTTGCCCAATCTACCAATCTTTCTATATCGGGAAACTCTCCAACCCCGCCTCCTGCCGAACTTCTGAGAGAAAATACCGGAATCGCCACTCCGGCTCCCCTCCATCCTTTTTCATAGCGGAAGTTTTCATCAGTTTGTCTGTAAAGGATTGTATCTGTTTCGGTAAGGTGGAGTTGAAGCTCTCTATCTTCTCCTGTTTCCCACTCAATAATTGTCTTAGTATCTGCATCAAGAATTACGTATTTGTAATGTATGGGGCGATTGGGTTTTTTGATTCCCACTAAGGTTTCCCATGTAGGATATTGGTCATCTTCAAGCAGCACCACTTTCTCTTCGTCCCAATTTCCAAGTGCTTCATCGCTACCAATAATCCCAAAAATTTGATTGGGTTCTATCAATGCTGCGTTCAGTCCAAAAGAAACAAGAACTTCTGTTCCGGTTAAGTGCGGGTTAGAGGAATATTTGCCGGTTTCTCGCTTTAAAATTGCATGTGTAAAGGCAGAAGAAAACCATGTATTTGCCTCCCATTGATAGGAACGCCAAAAGTCCCTAATAACCATCTCCGGATAAACTGATACTACTATCCTTCGATTTTTACCCCACTCCCAAGAATCCGAATGCGTATTCTCATCTCTTACAATATATTTATACACAATAAAAGGATATTCCTCGTTATCAGTTTCTATAGAGACCGACCATTCCCCTTCTCCTTCGTGAGTCATCGCAACAGCATTTTCTATATTCCAATTCCCAAATTCCGGAGTATTTCCGGAAATGTACAACCTTTGCCCCCAAGAAGTTTTATATTGTAATTGAAAGGTAATTTTCATAATAACAATTCGTTTTAGTGATTATAGGAAAAACCTCTGCAAAGTTATAAAAATTAGTGGGAGTATATGGTTCTTTTATGGCTAAATTTTGCAGATATATATATATACATCATAAATTAGTGGGTGAGAGAAAATAATTTACAAAACCTTTCATAGCCGGTATCATCAATCCTAAATCTTATAATTCCTGACAGCCTTGGTGTAATTATTTGCCCTCCTTTGTGAAGAGTTTATACAACCTTTAATAAAAATAACAGCTCCATTCATGTATTTTATTAGAAAAAAATAGCCTTTTGAAACGATTTTACGTAATGACTGTTTATAAGACCAAAAACCCTATTGAATAAAAGTATGTCAGTGATAAATAAAAGAAGTGTCTTGTGGGCTGTTTTGTACTTGATACCCACGTTTTTGACCGCCAAGCACTTGGTGGGAGGGAGTATAACTTACCAATTTGTGGCTTCTTACCCTAATGGTCAGAATGAGTACCGAATCAAGATAGAACTCTATCGCGATTGCTTACCCGGCAATACGGACTTTGATGTAAACTCGGAGATGAAAGTATCCGCTTTTCGTGGAGATGCCGGCAATGCTTTTGTGAAAAATATCGGAGTATTTATGACATCCCGGACAATCATTCCGATTACGTCTAACAACCCCTGTGTACCGGCACCTACGGGGATTTGCTACGAGCGGGCAATTTATGAGGGGAATGTAACCTTACCGCGGATTGCTGCTGGATATTTTATTACGTGGGGGCGTTGCTGCCGAAATGTAACTATCGCTAATATTCAAGACCCCGGAAATACCGGAATGGCTTTATCTGCCTATATTCCGGATATGAACACCTATGCCGTAAATAACTCCCCTGTATTTACCAACCTTGCCCCCACTTATATTTGTATGGGAGATTATTTCACCTTTGACCACCGCGCAACCGATGCAGACGGGGATTCTCTCATTTATAGCCTTGTTACTCCGCTTACCGGAGGAAGTCCTACTGACCCCGTTCCCCCGGCAGCCCCTCCCGGATTTTACCCTCCGGTTGATTGGATGCCTCCTTACAATCTAACAAATATTATGGGGGGAAGCCCTTCCACGAATATCAACCCTATTTCAGGATTGCTCACCGCGGTACCCGGAAGCCTTGGGCAATTTGTAATGTCTGTAAAAGTATCCGAATATCGTAATGGGGTAAAAATTAGTGAGCTTGCGCGGGATATGCAAATTAATGTAATTAATTGTGCGGTAAATTTCCCACCCCAGGTCCAAGTGCAGTCAGGAGGACAAGTCATCAATGATACCCTTACTTTTTACGCAGGAGAACAATCTTGCTTTAATTTTAATATTACAGATACAAATGGTTCAGGATTAGGGCAGGATATTATTACCGTTCAAGCTTCTGGCTCCATTTTCGGAGGAGGAGCCTCAAATCCGCCTTACGCTACTTTTAGTGCGGGGACAGGAAACTCCCCGATTACTGCCAATATCTGTTGGACACCAGGCTGTAACTCCGGTACAGGAAATACGGGGTCTTTTACGATTACTGCTACCGACAATAACGCTTGCCCGGGACCAAATATTACGAATAAAACGTATTATTATAAAATACTACAAGGAAATTCTACCCCTCCCAATCTCCGGTGTGTAAGTGTACTATCCCAAAATCAGATTCACCTTTCTTGGGTTAATCCACCCGCTTCTAAACTTGGAGGATTTGACTATTATGTCATTGAGAGAAATGACGGCTCCGGCTGGAATTATCTTACAACCGTTACAGATTCTCTCACAAATTTTTATACGGACAATACCGTTACGGCAGCTGAAAACCAGCGATATTGTTACCGTCTTTCAACGGCTAAGACCTGCCCTACTTTTTTTGTAGGGCTACCCGGAAACGAAGTATGCTCCATTCTTGCTTCCGCTACCCAAGTGAATAGTGTTCAGGCAAATATCCTCTGGAATAGTTATACCGCATGGACACCTCAAAATTATGAAGTATGGACTTATGCGGGTAGTGCAAGTGATAAGATAGCGAACGTCTTGTTAGATACTGCCTATACGTTTACTGGCTGCGACTTTTCTGGGTTTCTACGGGTGTTATTAAGAGACCCGCTGTCTGGTTGTGTAGTTTCTTCAGGAAAAACGGAGAATCTGTCGTTACAAGATGAATTGCCTCCTCCCAACGACTTATGCTACGCTACTGTACTAAATGATGACAGCGGAAATTTTATTCAATGGCACCAATTCCAAGGCGATGATTTTAAACAATATCGTTTAATGCGCGCACCCTACGGAAGTAATAGTTTTTCGGAGGTGTTCCGCTCAACCAATATTTTAGATACCACATTTGCGGACTATACCGCCTTGACCGACTCTATGAGTTATTGCTACTACCTCGAACAGTCCGATTTATGTAATAATATTCAGCGGTCTGGAAAAGATTGCGTAGTGAATATTAAGGGTAGCGGATTGGACTATCGCATTAACCTAAATTGGAACGGCTATTCGGGCTGGGAGCCGCAGGTCTCCGGAGAAGAATTATGGTTAGTGGAGAACAATGTCCCTGTGAGTATTGTAGAAACGCTCAATCCGGGTGTAACTTCATTTACTGACGACAATGTAACAGAAAGCCGCCCCATTTATTGCTATAGACTACGGGCAACGCGCGCCTCCGGAGAATGTACGGAAACATGGTCTAATACTGTATGTGTCTCTTTTCCTCCCACTTTGTTTTTCCCTAATGCCTTTACCCCTAACGGAGATGGAAGAAATGATATTTTTAGCCCAATCGGACTATATGCCGAGACTTTTCAGCTTGGTATCTATAATCGGTGGGGAACGCTTGTATTTACTACTTCCTCTCCTTCAGAGGGCTGGAATGGAAAGGTCAAAGGAATAGATGCCCCCGAAGGGGTGTATGTATTTAAGGCTTTGGTGATAGGGTATAAAGGAGAAACAATCGAAAAAACGGGAACAGTTACCTTAATCAGATGATAAAATGGATATAAAAACAGGAGAAGGAAAAATTATTATCACCCCTATAGATGATTTAATCAATTGGGCAAGGCTGTCTTCACTCTGGCCTATGGGGTTTGGGCTTGCTTGCTGCGCGATTGAGATGATGGCGACAAATGCAAGCGGGTATGACTTGGATAGAATCGGGGTTTTTCCGCGCCCTTCTCCAAGGCAATCTGACGTAATGATTGTATCAGGGACTGTTACCTTCAAAATGGCAGACCGTATCCGAAGGCTTTATGAACAAATGGCAGAGCCAAGATATGTAATTTCTATGGGGTCTTGTGCTAATTGCGGAGGACCTTATTGGGAACATGGCTACCATGTTGTAAAGGGCATCGATAAGATTATTCCTGTAGATATATATATTCCGGGCTGCCCCCCAAGACCCGAAGCATTAATCGGAGGTATTTTGAAACTGCAAGAAAAAATCCGTCAATCTGATTTTAGAAGTGCCTAATAAACACACTGTTATAGAATCCCTAAACAGTGTGTTACAAGTAGAGTTTTTAAAAAACCTTACTCTTTCTTTTACTACCTTTGTACGCTCGTATAATGAGAGGGGCTGTGGCTCGATTTTTATCTTGAATAGGAAGATTACAAATTTACACTTTCATTATTTTTCGCTAGTACATTTTACCACACATCGGAAAACCTAAATCAATTAGTGAAAGAAATTTTAACCTATATACACAAAAGAAAATACGAATTGTTGCTTTTGGCGTTGATTCAACACTTGTTTATTGGTATGTTTTTGAGCGATTTTTCTTTTTACGCCCAAATAATTTGGCCCATAAACATGCTTATTTTGGGCGTGGCAAGTGTGGGCGTTTTTATTGAAAAGGGACGTTGGAAAAACCTCATTCAAAAAATACTATTTGTAATTGTATTAGCATTGCCGATAGGCTTAACCTTTATTGGTAATAATATTGTTTATTTTCTCCTTCTAAACATTGCTTATGTAGTATTCTTTATATACATACTTTGGGAGGTAATGCAATATCTTGTCAAACCTAGTTATATTAACACCGATATAATTTCAGCAGCAGCTTGCGGCTATTTTTTGCTTATTGAAATCAGTGTTTTTTTATTGCAATTTTTTGTATATCAAAACCCGCAATCGTTTAAAGGCATTGATTTTTCAACTCCGGCTGGCACTTATATGGATTTGGTATATTTTAGCTCTATCACACTCACTAGTATTGGATTTGGGGATATTACCCCTAATACTCATCACACCAAATTAATCACCTCATTTTTGGGCATTGTAGGGCAGTTTTATTCCGTGGTTTTGGTTGGTATTTTGATTAGTAAATTCACTTCTAATAATGATTGATTATTGATGATGCTTCGCCTCCAAGATGCACTATAGGCATACAATATCCGTTTATACTTATTTGAAACTTTGATGTGGAGACCCTAATCTAAAAACACAAAACCAACGGTTTTTATCTTTTAAAACGTCTTGTGTAAATATCGGGGTGTCGAAATATATACGTGGGCTAACCCGATTCACAATTTAGGATATTATGAAAAAAAAAGCAATATATTGGGATTTTATACCGCTCCTCTTTTTGGTTGGTGGAATGCTTATGAGCTTATGGGGCTGTTATCCAAAGATTAACGGTTGTATTGATGCCGAAGAAATCTGCACGAACTGTCCTTGTACAAAGGAGTTTAATCCGGTATGCGGCTGTGACGGGATTACTTATGATAACCCTTGTCTGGCAAAAATTGCGGGGGTAATCTCGTTCAAAGAAGGTAAATGCAAACAATAAACCATTAAATATATGAAAAAAAATAAGTCATTAGGCGTTTTACTTTCGCTGTTTATCTTATTTGTCGGAATATCCGGCGGCTGCTGCACACCAGTGGAGGGTTGTATTGATAAAAGCCAAATCTGTGAAACTTGTTATTGCACAGAGGAGCTTGACCCCGTATGCGGGTGTAACCGGAAGACCTACGACAATCCATGTATTGCAAAGAATGCGGGGGTAATGTGGCATACAAAAGGAAAATGCAAGTAAGAAACTGTTCGAATTATTTATCGCAAAGCCAAAATGATTTCGCTTACACTTCTCCATAAAATCCTCCCTTGCCGAATAGAGGCAGTCTCTATGTTTTTTTAGGGTATATTCTCCCTCGATATTATACCTTATATTGTATGAAAAGCAGCCAAAGGTTGAAGTTTTCCTTTGTGTATAGAAAAAAATATTCATTAATAATCAGCAAATTATCTACTTTTATCAAAAAAAAACATATTTTTTTGATAAAAAATTTGCACAGAAAAAAACTTCGTCCTATCTTTGCAGCACAATTCAAGAGGGAGTTTAGCTCAGCCGGTTCAGAGCACCTGCCTTACAAGCAGGGGGTCACAGGTTCGAACCCTGTAACTCCCACTCTCGGACAGACGCTTATTTTTAAGCGTCTGTTTTCGGTTTATTCTACCTATCAAAAACAAGTAACGCTACAATGACATTCAGACTACACCGCGAAGGACGTATGATTATTCCTGTTTCTTTCTTGCTTATAGCAGGATTGCTTACCGGAGTTTACCTCCTAACACAAAACACCTCCCTCATTTATTTGTTTTACCTCCTTACACTAAGCGGAATTGTCCTTTTTGGATTAATTCTGAACTTTTTCAGGAATCCCTCTTTTGATATCCCGCTTAAC
>CAUJFT010000379.1 GCA_963169475.1 Bacteroidota bacterium
TAGCTCAGTTGGTTTAGAGCATCTGCCTTACAAGCAGAGGGTCGGAGGTTCGACTCCTTCAGCCCCCACAAAAATTCAGCCTTGGAGAAATCCGGGGCTGTTTTGTTTTAAAACGGTCAACTCAGTTGGTTTAGAACCCAACCTGTCGGGACTTACAAGCAGAGGATAGATTTTTATAAGGGGGGGCTTAGCTCAGCGCCGAAGGCGTCCCTATAGGATTGGTTTAGATCCCGACGCGTCGGGACTTACAAGCAGAGCCACGGAGGTTCTCCCAAAGGGATTCTGCGAAGACTCCTTCAGCCCCCACGAAAAGATTCAGCCTCGGAGAAATCCGGGGCTGTTTTATTTTAAACAGGTAAACTCAGCGCCGAAGGCGTCCCTATGGGATTGGTTTAGATCCCGACTCGTCGGGACTTACAAGCAGAGCCGCGGAGGTTCTCCCAAAGGGATTCTGCGAAGACTCCTTCAGCCCCCACGAAAAAATACGGGGCTGATTTCTTGAGTTTGACATGGTTTATATCTTAAGTACTGAGAATCAAGACTTAGCGTTTTGGGTGTAACGCTACAACGTGCGTCTTTACACTTAAATCGAACTTTGCAGCGTCTGATTTTCAAGAACGTATCCAACTTAAAAATTCATAAATTTCATTCAATTCATTTCATTTCAGATTCAGTTTCCTTAAGTGTCTTTGCACTTTTCGTTGTACTTGATCAAAGTCAGGCAAGTCTTTTATTTGTTCACTCAGGGAACTTTGCCACCGCCCTTTGTATTGGAGCAATCTTTCGGCTAATTTTATTGGAAAATCTTTGTGATTTAATCCTTTGCTTTTACACTTAGTTTCAAATTTTTTGATATGAAACTCAATGTCCATTCCGTGCTGTTCCAATAAATACCAGATGTCGTAAAAATCACGGGCTTGCATTCTTTGCATTACTGATCTCATTTTTTCTACTAATACTTCCTCTAATGGATAACACAATAGTTGGTGTGCTTTCATGTCTGAATAGCTTATAAGAACATCTTTCATTATCGGTTCAAAAACCAGTTGTTCGCTTCGTGAAATATCAATTTTTACCCGTTTAGTACTCCCTTGACCGCCGAGCGGACCGATATACCCGATATAAAAGTTAATACCGCTATCATGGTGTTCTTTGTCTTCAATGATTTCCAGCGGAATATTTGCTTCTTCTTTAATGTATTCAAAAGTTTTTTTGAACCAAATTAAAATTTGCTCGTTGTTTATGTCATTGTTGAGTAAAGTAAAATCAAGATCTTCCGAAAAGCGGAAATCATCAAAATAGATTTTCTTTATAACCGTTCCGCCCTTGAAGACTAAATCTTTAGAAAGTTGCGCATGCTGTGCAATACCTTTTAATAACCATGACAGGATATAATCTTTTTCAATCTGATGGTCACGAACACCGGCAGATCTTGCTTTTTTTTGTATTTCTCCGGGCTTAATCATGTGTAAATAGCAGATTTGATAGTTTCGGTTTCTATATTTTGCAGAATACTCCAACGACTATTGTGTTTACCCGTTTTTGGCAATTCGGTATCGAGTACTATATACGAATTCGTTTTAAGCTGTTGTAAATCTTCAATGATTTTTGTATTAATACCGAACATTTCCAAAAGAAACCCTAATCGTTTAATTACTGCCTGTGAATCAAATCTCTTGGCATAATCAAGAAGTATATCGTATTTTATTTTTTCTTTTGAAGAATAAATTGCCTTCCCAACTTCCACTATACCACCCGAATAGTCCGGCTTAAACAAACAATCAATAATAGTCTTTTCTAAATCAGAACAATGCACTCTGTTAAAACTATCTATCCAAATATTTTTTACACCGAAAAAATGCTTGTTGTTGTGATAAATAAATTGGAAAGGAACATTTTTAATTTTAATTTCAGACGGTCGAATTTGTTTTGAAACAACAATTTGTTCCCTTAAAGAGGGTTGTGTTATCAGGGTATGAATCTGCAAAGCGGAATAGTACCCAATATAATATTTGGAGTAATTTACAAGGTGTTCCGCTATCAAATGCCAGTCAGGCATATAGAGCTCAGCATTTGCTTCATAAGGTATTATATGATAGACTCCGGCTTTCAGTCTCATCAGGAGTCCACGCCTTGTCATGTCGCTAAGAAGTTCACGAAGTGTACTTTTCTTTGACTCAGGCAGTACTTTAAATGCATCGCTGTAGCCAAAGCAAGTTTTATTCAGTCCATTGAAATAGGATAGAATTTCATTTGACTGGGTTGAGATATTTTTATTTTTCATAGCATAATTGTCAGGATAAACCTGACTACAAAGATACGAAAGATAATTCGATTTATTTAACGATGGATAAAATAATTATTTATCATATTGTTATTGCCAGCTTAAACCTGACATATCAGATATGAAATATAATTATTGAGGCGCGTTGAACCATATATCGGGTACTATCCAATTGTCGTGATTTCTTGCTTTTCAAAGACAGAGATCCGGAGAAAAAGAAAGTACTTTTTTAGAAAAACAAGAGGTGCGTCGTTCACTATCTTCCAAAAAGCTTGTTTATAAATAGTAATGTGGTTCGGCAGTCCGATCTTGGTTGCCTTATTTTGCAAAGAGAATTGTTCAACTACGCTCTTCATTTAATGAAGCTTACTGCGTTGGACTTCGGAGTACCTTTGGTGGGCCTTAAGCTTGTAAAAACTGCTCCCCTTGGTTATTTTACTGAAGGTTTTCAATAAACAGAGTCTTTCAAAACGCTACTTTTTGAGGTGTTCGTCTTTTTAAATCAACACTTAATCAACAAACCAAAATCAGGTTATTTTGAGACAAATACCCCAATTACCTTAATCTTTGCATTGACGCTTATTCAACACTGCGGGACTTACAAGCAGAGGGTCGGAGGTTCTCCCTAAGGGATTCCTAAGGAAGACTCCTTCAGCCTCGGAGAAATCCGGGGCTGTTTTGTTTTAAAAAGGAAATCAGTTGGTTTAGATCCCGATCCATTGGGTCTTACAAGCAGAGGGTCGGAGGTTCTCCCAAAGGGATTCCTACGGAAGACTCCTTCAGCCCCAGAAAGATTTAGCTCGGTTATGCATAGTGTGTCAAGTTTTGAACAATTCAGAGTAATGTTGAAACCCATCTTCTTATTCTATTCGATTTTAGGGAAGTACCTGTGCAAAATATTTTTATAAAAATTTGCTATTTTTCAAAAAATTATGTAGTATTACTCCAAATAAATAATGATTATTTGGGGGATGCCTTTTGCCCCGCCAATAAATCACTGAATGCAATCTGTACCGATAATTAAGAAATCAGGAGTCGTTATTTCTTTGGTCGTGTTACATAGAACTAATTTAGCAAGCGGGGTTTTGCCCACTACTCTTTTGCCTGTCCAGAAAAGTACTGCCACAAGAAGTAAAGTTACCTTATTAGATAAAGCAAAAATAGCTCCCCGTGCCAGCCATTATAACAAAAACACAGAAGATTTTTTCTGTAAAAAATTGAAAATTGAACTAAAAACAAATATTTTTAAGAAATCTATTGTGCCTGCTGCCGACATGATAGACGGATTTTTGGCATTATAAGTAATGGTTATACTTACTCACAAAGAGAAATGGTAACGGTAATGAAAAGATCAAAATATTTTTATACCTTCGGTTTTATATGATTCGGTTGATTGAGCTAAGTGTTTGACTCTTAATTAACAACATAATTAAATATTTTTTAAGAAAATGCAAAATGAAAAAGTTATTATTTATTATTTTATTATTTAGCACTAATATTTTAACTTTCGGTGCTAATGTTTATTTCTTGAATAGTGATACAGGATATCTTTATACTAATGGGCAGTCTTTTTACAGTATCCAACAGGGTTATGCTCCAGTAGCATATCATATATGGGCCGACCCTGTTAAATATAATCACGAAGGTTGGGGTGCACGATTTAAAGACCCTGCCGGAAACTGGTCAGAATGGAGTCAACTTTCGAGTCCGCAGGGAGTACACTCTTGTTTGAGATCTGGAACTTGGGAGGCTCAAGGACGTGTGTGGGTGAATGCTGATATTTATGGTGGCCAGGATTATTGGATGTATACGAATTTTACATTATACTTTTATGTTGTTGATAATAACGCGCCAGCTATCCCTCAAAATCTTTCCGTTACATCTTATAATGGACACCCCAAATTACAGTGGAATACCAACACGGAAAGCGATTTAGAAAAATATGTGATATATAAAAAGGAATCAGAAGAAGCAGGTTATCAATATTGTGGCGAAACTACCAGTACTTCATTTGCAGATGGAACAGAATCTACACAGGGGTCTTGCCCGTGTCATTTGGCATATTACAAGATCAAGGCAGTAGATAGCAATGCCAATGCATCGAATTTTTCTAGTGTCGTTAGTATTCAGGTTGAAGGTGCAGGTATGGAGAAAAAGGGAATTGTAAATAACTTCACAACGGATGAGTATTTCCTTGACGATAACTATCCGAATCCGTTCAATCC
>CAUJFT010000380.1 GCA_963169475.1 Bacteroidota bacterium
ATAATCCCGCTCCATTTCATAGCGGGTTTTATTTTCATTTGGGGGCAGATGATGGTATCGAGCAAGGAAGCAAGAGCCGTTTGAATAACCAACGTTTCTCCCATTAAATCCGTTGCCTCTGCCTCTTTGGAAAGGTGTCTTCCTCCTCCTACAAGGACTTGATTTTCAATATTTCTGAAATAGAAATATCCCATTTGATAGTGGAACGTCCCTTTCCATGTCAGATTTTTTATGGGTTCAGTGAGCCATACTTGATTACGAGCAGGTAAAACGGGTAATTGAGGGAGCAATCTTTTTGCAAATCCATTGGTAGCAATTAGTACTCTGGGGGCTTCTAGTACCCATTTATTTTTACAAAAGAGCTTAACAGATTGAGATTCTTCTTCTATTTTTTCGATTTCCACTCCGGATAGAATTTCTACTTCAACACTTTGTGCAAGTCTAAGAAGAGCGTGCATCATCTTTCCTGAATCAATCTGTCCTTCCTCTGTGTTATAAATCATATTTTTCACTTCTCCGAATCCAAAGGGACGGATTTGATTGTCCGATAAAACTCTGAAGGTTTCGGATTGGCGGGTAATGGGTCTTATTAGGTGATTATATTTTTGAAGTTTTTGAAGGCATACTTCCAATGAGGCGTTTTCTTTTTCTGTGAAAATCTCATATCCACCATTTTGTTGGAAATCTATTTGATTGTCTCCTAATAAATTTCGGAGCTTTTGTAATCCACAGTATCTTTTCTCAATCAATGCCAATATTTCGGATTCGGGGAGGTGCGATTCGTCATCAATTAATTCTGAAAGGCTACCAAAACAAGCAAAACCGGCATTTCTTGTACTTGCTCCATAGGGGAGTATTCCTCTTTCTAAGAGAAGCACTCGCATAGAGGGTGCGTATTTTTTTAGATATATTCCTGCACTCAGCCCTACGATACCACTACCAATAATGAGGATATCAAAGCCTGAGAGAAAGGTGTTTTTTTCCCAATAACTAAGTTCGTCGTAGATTTCTGCTCTCACTTTTTTTAGAAGAAGTAAAAAAAATTACTCTTTTACTTTTTGGGTGGAGTTATTGTCATATCCTCCGGAATCCCCTGAATCATAAGAAAATTCAGACTGCATAAGGCTTTCGATTTCGGAGAGAGATTCTTGGGTCTGCTCTGCGTCAAAAAGGATATTATCTATCATGACGTCGTCTTTATCACTCTGCATCATCGTCATGGGTTGGTCTTTTATATACTCGACCATATCCTCAATCGTCTGTAAACGTTCTTCTATAATTTCCTTATTTTCACGAATTTTATGGAAATTTTCCATTTTGAGTTCGAGTAAACGAAGTCTTTTCGCTTTTACTTCTTTAAGTCTTCCGGTTGCCGTTTTCAGTTCTTGGGTGAGCGTATCTATTTCGCGCTGGGTTTCATACACAACTTCGTCTCCGGCAAGTTCGGGAAATTTATCTTTAAAGAAAATAAGGCGTATATAAGAATGTTCGATTGCTTCAATTTTTTTCAAAAAGTTATCTACCAAAGATTGAGAATTTATGCCTATTTTTTTATATCTTTCTCTTACTTCTTTAAGGGTAAGGCGTAGCTTATCAAATCTTTTTTGCGCGCTACCGGATAGCTTATTATAATAATCGGCAAGGCTAAGAGTTTTATAATACTCATCAATTTTTTCTTTATACTTAGCATTAATTGCACGAACAAAGCGGTCGTTTCGGGTAATAGCACCCAACAAGGCTAGTTCAGCACCTATTCCAAGCATAATGAAAACAGAAGGGTCAAACGGAGTATTTGCATTCCAAGCTAATAGTGTGCCGGCTATAGAAGCTGCTGAAATTAGACCGAGAGTGACAAGATGAAAGGGCATTTTGAAAGCTTCCTTTACATAATTGATGAATTTTTCTCTTCGTACACTATTATTTGCCATGAATTTAATATTTTCGGAATAAAAGTTTTTTACGTTAGTTTTATTGTAAAGGTTTGAACTTCAATAAAACTCCATTTTTATCAATCAGGTACAGTTCTTTTTCAGTAAGTTTGTCAATAGTAAAAGATTCTCTTGCGGGTCCGGCTTCAATAGTAAGCAAGTTCTCCTCGATTTCAAAACTACCAGATTGTGGGCTTTCTGCAAGCACTATTTCACATTTCCCTTCTTTAAGAAAATTGCAGACCATATTTTGTGGATTATCCTCTCCCATAAGTACTTGCCCGTTGATAGCGGTCTCATATTGTACCCATTTTTTTTGGATAAGGGAAACCTCTCTACTTCCAGAGTCGCTACAAGCCGAAAGCGTAATCATCACCAGCAGCCATAATCCTGAAAGAAATTCTCTTTTTTTTAGTTGAAACATATACGACCTCAAGATACTTAAAGTTTTACAGCTTTGTAAAGCTAATCTTTCTCTAAACCTAAAAGATTGTGGGTTGGTTTGCTTACCAATACAAATTTGACTCGGTCTCCTAAGTCGGCTCAAAATTATATATTTTTGCGGAATGAAAAACAGTTTTTTGCGATAAAATACTCATTCTCTATTTTTACGATAACGTTTTTCTTTACGCATGGGCAATCAGTCGCGCTAATCGGGAGATTGTTTCATTTTTACCCAATAAATCTGCGATAGCAATGCTATCGGGTCCGCCGGAAACTCCCGTAAGGGCTAACCTTAATTGCGGTAGGATAAACTTATTGGGAATACTATTGGTAGTAATCCATTCATGAAAATCAGGCTGAAGCGTTTCTGTATGCCATTTTTCGGAGGGGAAACTTTCCCAATGAGAACTTAGGGCTATGAGGTTCTTTTTCCCATTTTCATTCCATTGTTTGGTTAGGAAAGCCTCATCGTATTCTGGCTCTTTGAATAAATAAGGAGCTTTGACCACAAAATCTTTGACTAATACTACCCTCTCTTTCATAAGGCGAATCGCTTTAAGGAGATAGGCATCAGAAAAATTAGTATTAAAGCCATTTTTAAGCAGAAATTCCTTTACGAAATCAAGGAAGCTCTCTTCGGGTTTTTCTTTCAGGTATGTTTGGTTAAACCAATGGAGTTTATCAATATCGAACTTTGTTCCGGACTTTCCGATTCTTTCAATATCGAACAAATCAGACATTCTTTCTTGGGTCATTACCTCCTCGTCATTACCCGGGTTCCACCCTAATAATACCACGAAATTCACCAAGGCATCAGGCAGATAACCGGATTCACGAAACCCGCTCGTTTTTTCTCCGGAAACGGGGTCCGTCCAATCTAATGGAAAAACGGGAACGCCTAATCTGTCTCCATCTCTTTTGCTAAGTTTTCCGTTACCGTCCGGGCGCAAGATAAGGGGAAGGTGTGCAAAAGAAGGCGGTGTCCATTCAAATGCCTCATAAAGCAATATATGAAGGGGTGCAGAGGGCAGCCATTCTTCTCCCCGAATTACATGGGTAACGTGCATCAGATGGTCATCAATAATATTAGCGAGGTGATAGGTGGGTAGTCCATCACTTTTCATCAATACTTTATCATCTATTTGAGAAGTATGAACGATTATCTCTCCCCTAATGAGGTCAAAAAAATGCACTTCTCTATTTTCCGGAACGTTAAGTCGTATGACGTAGGATTCCCCTGCTTCTTTTCTGGATTTGACGACCTCTGGAGAGAGGGTAAACGAATTTTCCATCTCCATTCTTGTTTTATAGTTGTACTGCCAACCATGGTTTCCGGCGGCTTCTGCTTTTTTGCGGGTGTCGTCTAAAGATTCTGCACTGTCAAATGCAAGATAGGCATTTCCGGAGGCGAGTAATGTCTGTGCATAACGCTCATAAATATCACTTCTTTCACTTTGGCGATAAGGAGCAGCAGGTCCGCCTTCGCGTACGCCATAATCCACTCTTATTCCACACCATTCTAAGGCATTCATGATGTATTCTTCTGCTCCGGGTACAAAACGAACTTGGTCGGTATCCTCTATTCTAAGGATAAATTTTCCTCCATGCTTTTTGGCAAGTAGGTAATTATATAGAGCAGTACGAACTCCTCCAATATGAAGAGGTCCAGTGGGCGAGGGGGCGAATCTTACGACCATAATATAGGCATTTTGTTTTTTGGGTGCAAAATTACAGTTTTTTTCGCTTCCATAAAAATAACTTTTGGAGAAGAAATTCTTGGAGGCAAATACTTTCTGTTTATTTTGGCTTTTTATCTACAAAAGAATTAAGGGGAAGTATGGAATAAGTCTATTAATAGGTCTTTATAGAAAAACAAAGCAGCCCCTTATGAAGGGGGCTGCTTTGTTTTTGTGGGAAAAGTAAATTTCCTATGGTAAGTACCTTAATTCAAGGAAAGACTATTTTTTAAATTCAAATCCGGTGATGCGGAATTCTGTACGACGATTCTCCTGCTCTTCATAATCACTCTTTTCGGGAGCATAGATAGGATTAGTTTCGCCAAACCCAAACCAAGTAAGACGCTCTGGATTTACTCCTTTATCTGCAAGGTATTTTACAGCAGCCATTGCACGTCTTTCTGAAAGTAGTTTATTGTAGCCTTCAGAACCATTCGTATCGGTATGAGAACCAAGTTGAATCGTAATATGAGGGTTAGCTACGAGGAGGTTAGCCAATTTATCTAATTCGGCGGCTGCATCTGAGCGGATAAAATATTTGTCGTAATCGTAATGAATATTTCTTAATACTACTGGCTGCCTGATGACGATAGGTTCTACGTCAATATCAATATTTCTTTCGAGGTCCACATGGAGAGAATCTCCTCTCTGAACGCCGTCTCCTACTCCTACAGTAGAAACCGTTACGTCGCTAGTAAGGTAGCCCGGAGCATTCGCCACGATTTTGTAGCGTTTATTTCTTTCTAGAGGGAAAGTATAACGGGCGTTTTCTGTGGTGCTTCTTTTATCTAATTCAACTAAAGAAGATCCGTCCTCTGAATATTCATAAAGTACAGCCGTTGCATAAGGTACGGGTTGCTTATTGGTTTTGTCTTTTACAGTACCTTGAACCGCAACAGTGATATAAGGTTCTGGATATACGATAAATATCCCTCTGTAAATATCGTCTCTTCCTTTACCACCAGGGCGGTTAGAGCAGAAAAATAAAGCAGAGTCTCCGCGCATCCAGTAGGAGGCGTAATCATCATAGCTTGAGTTAATAGGTGCGCCTACATTCGTTGCATTCTGATACACTCCATCTGTAAGTTCAGCAACATACAGGTCTTGTCCCCCAAAGCCTACATGCCCTTCAGACGAAAAGTAGAGTTTTGTTCCGTCTTCACTAAGGAAAGGGGCTATTTCATTGAAGGGGGTATTAATAAATTCTCCCGCATTTTCAGGAGCAGTCCAACCGTCACCCGCTCTATGAGAAATCCAGATGTCATTGCCACCTTTACCGCCATCTCTGTCAGAGATGAATGCAATCGTCATTCCGTCTCCGGAGATAGCGGGGTGCATGTCCTTAGTAGGAACGGTTTTTGTTTTTCCTTTGGAATTGATAACTACTTTTTGGGTACCATTTACTCCGTTTACCTTTACGGGCTTACCCCAAACTTTGCGGGCATAGTCGTAGCGGGTTTCGTAAATGCTACACTCTCTTCCTTTGGTTTTTCCTTCTTGGCAGATGGTGAAATACATGGTAAGCCCGTCTCCGGTAACGGAAGAGCTTCCGTCATTCATAATAGTGTTGATTGGCGCACCGATATTGTAAATATCTGCGGCAAAAGTACTATCATTTTCCATGACGACCATGTAAATATCGGAGAAGTTTTCTTCTCCTGATGAGGGGTCTTTATTTACTTTTTTTGCCTCTGGGATTGGGCGATGAGAAGAGAAGAGGAGGAACTTGTCTTCCTGACGTTGGTCTAGCACCCAAGGGAATCCGTCATGAGAGGGGGAATTGATGGATAAATCTTCTACGCGGAATTTGGGTTTTTTGCCGGATTCGCTTTCTGCGAAGTCACAGCCTTTAATCTCGTTTTCAGCACGGAGATAGTATTCATCTTCGGTATTGGAATGTTTGCGCTGGAAGGTCATAAATGCTTCCTTAGCTTTGTCGTAGTTATTTAGCCTTTTGAAGACCAAACCTAACTCTAAGTAAGCGGTGTCATTCCTTTCGGGGTCGGTTTCTATCGCCTTTCTGTACCACCTTTGTGCTTCGCGATAATCTTGAATGATGTTACTAATCACTGCCATTCTATAGATAGAATGGTAATGATTGGGGTCTGCCGCCATGATTTGCTGATACAAATCGCTCGCCTGTATGTAATCATGGGAGGCGAAAGCTGCGTCCGCTTTCTTTATAAGTTTATCTAACTTTGGAACTGGAGTCTGTGCATAAACAGATAGAGAAACCAAAGACGCAAAAACAAATACGGTTAAAATCCGTTTTAAAAGCCCTGTAATCATATTTGTATAGACTTGATGCATTTATACTAACAAATTTAAATAAACGATTGATAATGAGAGAAAAAATTTAATTTTATTTTCAAAAAACCGGATATTTTACACGGATTTTCAGAAAACTTAGCAAATAAAGTTAATTTTTTATAATCCATAATAATTTTATCGAAAAAAAATTTTACATAAATTTATGATATAAACTAAAAAAGAATTATCCATAATAAAAAGTCACTAATCAGGATAGCGATAGCGCAATAGACGAAAGAGGAAATCGTAGCATCGCCAATACCTTTTGAGCCTCCGGTTGTTTCTAACCCCTTGAAGCACCCAATGAGTGCGATAAGCATTCCAAAAAACAAGGTTTTGATGATTCCGCCCATCATATCTTTAAAGCTAAACATATCCCTAACGGAGTTCATAAAGGAATGAAAGGAGATATCCAGAAACATTAAACACACGACTAATGCTCCTGCAACCGCAATAAACATTGCAAAAACGGCAAGGACAGGCATCATTAGCAAGAGAGCAAGAAAGCGCGGCATAACGATATATCTCACGGGGTCTATGGACATGGTTTTGAGTGCGTCAATCTGCTCTGTAACCTTCATTCCGCCTATTTCTGCGGTCATACCCGCGCCTATTCTTCCACTCATCACTAAGGCTGTAAGTACTGGTGCCATTTCCATCATGATGGTTTTGGTTACTTGTCCCCCAAGTAGGGAGAGTGGAGCCATGCCTCTAAACTGATAGGCTGCCTGCCAAGCAATCGTAGTACCCGCAAAAACCCCTACCAAAAGGACTATAGGAATCCCTTGAATGCCGATTTTGTCTATCTGATAAAAAAGCCGCTGCCTATCTGAGATTGCAAATCGAAAGCAGGCTAAGAGCTGAAATACCAAATATCCAAATTTACCTGCACTTTCCAGATAGTGCTGCATATTTAGATAATTTTTTCAAATAACTTTATTTTTGATATATTTTGCTAAATTTTGGGGCAAAAATACAATTATTCGGCAATATTAAAAATTATCATTGGATATTTGTATTTTATGTTTGTATTTTTTTTAAGAGATGAAAATGATAAATGTCATTGTACCCCTCATTACTTCCCGTTTGGCCTATACAGCAGCCGTGATTTTTCAGCATATTTTTAGGGTTTCCTATCGCTTTTGTACGGAAGATGAAATGCAAGAAGCGGAGATATCTGGCAATTTTTATATTGAATATACGCGTTCTCCCGTCTTTTTATCGAGAAATTTATTCATACCAGATACCGGATTTTTGACCTTTGGGCAGGCTACCGCCCCAATAATAGATAAAAGCTGGGGAGAGCCGTCAGAGAAGGACTTAAAAGGTGTTTTCCCCTTTGATTTATTTTCAGTAGTTTTTTATTTTATCAGTGATTTTGAAAAATATAGGGCAAAAGATAGAGATAAATACGGGCGATACAAGCATTATTATAATGTATCAGAAGAAATATTCCCTAGTCATCGCCCATGGGTTTTTCTTTTTTGCGAAAAATTAATCCCTTATTTTCCGGACTATATCAAAGAAGAAATTCTAAAAAACAGAAAGTATCGTCCGGAGATTACTTGGGATATTGATAATCCTTGGAAATATAGGCACAAATCTTTTTTTAAAATTGCAGGAGGAATGTTGAGAGAGGTATTTATGGGTAAAAGAAGGCGTGTAATAGAAAGAATCCAAGCGCTCTTTTTGGGGAAAGATGTAAATGACACCTATTCTGAAGTATTTTCTATTTGTCCTCCTTCTGTTACGGTGTTCTTTTTTTTGGTTGGGGGAGATAGTCCGCAGGATTCAGCATTTTCTTTTAAAACACCCGCACTTCGGAAATTGATAAAAAAGGTAGCTGATTTAGGTTATAAAACGGGGATTCACCCCTCCTTTGAGACTTGGCAAGATGTGTCTAAAATGGCTTCCGAAATCCAAAATCTAACTGAAATCACCGGTATTCCTATTGTGGCTTCGCGCCAGCATTTTTTGAGATACATTCTCCCCTTGACTTTTAGGAATCTGCTATCATTAGGGATTAAAGAAGAATATTCTTATTGTTTTTATGATACGATGGGCTTTCCTAATGGTATGATGATAGATTATCCTTGGTATGACCTCGAAAAGGAAGAAATTACGGAACTATGGGTTTGTCCTTCTGTCATGATGGATAGAGCTTGGGTAAGCTATATGAAAGGAAGTGATTCTGAAAAAATGATAAAATTTGACAATATCCTTTCGGAAGTAAAGCACTTTGGAGGAGTTTGTAGGGTGATTTTTCATAATGAGGCTTTGAGTGAATCGGACGAGTGGGAGTATAAGCGGGATATTTTTAAACAAGTGATAAAAAAAATCCTCTCATAAATAACGGAAATCAAGTATTTGTATTTTTTGATACTCAATTGTCGGGTTTAGTTGGATTTGTCATTAAAAAACCGGTACTTTGTGGCTTCTCTTCGTTCCATACCTTGGGTTAGAAATGACAGAAATAAAGATTAGCCGCCTTAGTGATGAGGAGATTGTAAGACTAGTTACACATAAAGGCAAAAATGAATGGTTTAGTGTGCTTTATGAGCGATATTCAGACAAAGTTTATCGCAAGTGTTTGTCGTTTGAAAAAGATAAAGATGCTGCATTAGACCTTGCCCATGATATACTCATTAAGGTGTTTTTACAATTATCGAAATTTCAAGAACGCTCCCGATTTTCAACTTGGTTGTATTCTGTTGCTTATAACTATTGTGTGGAATATACCCGAAAAAAAAACCGGCTTCCGCTTAGTATCTTTGATGATGGAAGGATAGATGTAGAAGATGACTACGAGGATTGGGAGATAGCCGAAAGCCAAGAAAAAGCCCTTAGCAGGGCGTTAGATAAAATAAACCCCGAAGATAAAGCACTGTTATTGCTCAAGTACCAAGACGATATTTCTATAAAAGAAATCATGGAGGTATATAAAATTTCGGAAAGTGCGGTGAAGATGCGACTTGCAAGGGCAAGACAAAGAGTCAAAGAATTAATTGAATCCCCCAATTTATACTAAATACGAATGGAAATAAAAGCATTTAAGAAGATAGAAGGAGCCGAAACCGTACCTCAAACCAGAAGAAATGAGGTAATGACTACGGTTTATACGTTGCAATTCTGTTCAGAAATTATCTCTCTTTTTACGCTACGAATGGGTAATGCTTTTATTCAGCTTATTTCGGGAGATGGGGTAGAGGGCGAGACTTCATTGGCAAGCGAAGGGGATTCCGATGAGGATAATATAGAAATAATTGCCTAATGTACAGATATACTATTAAACCATTAAAATAAAAAAATATTTTACCAAGATTACGGTTACATGAAAGACATAGGGAAGATTATCCTTGCTTCACTTCAAAATGTATTTGAAAGTTTTTTTGGAGTTATCCCAAATCTCATAGGGAGTATTGTTGTTTTTGTTGTTGGGTATTTGGTCGTGAAATTTATAATACTACTTCTTACCAAGTTTTTAAAAAGACCTACCATAGTTAAATCCATGGAGAAGCTCCAAGATGGGTTAGGTTTTTCTCCGATAAGTTTTAATGTAAGTGGTTTTATCATTAGAATTACTAAATGTTTTCTCCTGCTTGTCGTTCTACTTACAGCCACAGATGTGTTGGGCTTGAATATTCTCACTCAATTATTAAGTCAGCTTGTACAGTATATTCCAAAGTTATTAAGTGCTATTTTAATGTTTGTACTGGGGATTTATTTTTCGGGTTTAGTTCGGGGGGTAGTCTCTACCGCAGCGAAGTCTATGGGAATTAAGGCTTGGCAAATGATGGGAAATGTTGTGTTTTATTTTCTTGCAATTGCAATTGTAGTAAGTGCTTTGGAGCAAGCGGGGGTGGATACAAGTCTGATTACTACCAATGTGTCGATTATTATTGGTGGTGTTATGTTAGGTTTTGCCATTGCGTATGGGTATTCAGCTAGAAATATTCTTTCGGGAATCCTTGCTGCTTTTTACTCACGCAATCATTTTAAGGTAGGACAAATCGTAGAAATAGAAAATACGAAAGGGGTAATTACCAAAATAGATAATGTTACGGTTACGATTGATACTGGCTATAGCATTACGATGATTCCGGTAAGTAAGCTGATTAATGAAAAGGTGATTATTCACAAGCCCGAAACGAAATAGGGTTCTCTGATACATTTAGTTTTTAGAGCCTTTGTACAAAGATAAGAGGGGGTATTGTGATTAGTCTTTTTTTATTCTATCCGGGTTTGCGGCAAGAAAAGCACCCCAGCCACCCTTTTTTGCGGATTTTATCGGCTTGGTGCTACCTGAAATGAGGGGTAGTTGTTGGTAGGAATGACAGACTGCTACTGCTAAGGCATCGGAAGCGTCCATCATAGATTCTTCATATTTAAAGGACAAGATATGTTCCAACATGCCAGAGACTTTTTCCTTAGAAGATCCTCCGTTTCCGGTAACTGCCATTTTTATCTTCTTAGGAGCATACTCAAATACGGGAATTTCTTTTGCCAAGGCGGCAGCAATTGCTACTCCCTGCGCCCGACCAAGTTTTAGCATTGCCTGAATATTTTTGCCATGAAACGGAGCCTCTATAGCAAATTCATCTGGACTATATGCCTCTACCAATCCGGAAATTCGGTCATATATTTTTTTGAGCTTTTGGGGGTGGCTCGCTTCGGTAAGTTTGCCTAACCGGATTACTCCATAAGCTACAAGTTTTAACTGTTTTCCCTCTACAGAAATTAGACCGTATCCGGTAATAGTAGTACCGGGGTCGATTCCCATAATTATCTTTTTTTTCATTCCTTACTAAAAATATGCAGCAAATGTACAATTTTTTCTAATAATAAAAGCAAATAATCCAAAAATTAAGATTTTTCTGTTTCTATTTTTTTCAAGATATCTTTCATCATCTCTATTTGTACCTGCTGTATTTCTAATAGTTCTCGCTGCTGATTCATGATTAGGTGGTCTATTTTTTCATGTAGCATTCTTATTTCTAATTCCGACTTTAAGTTAATCATATAGTCCTTTCCTGCTCTTTCGCGGTCTTTCTCTTCTTGTCGGTTTTGGCTCATCATGATCAAAGGAGCTTGAACAGCAGCGATACAAGAAAGAATCAGGTTGAGAAGTATGAAGGGATAAGGGTCAAAGCCTGCGTTAGAAAGCCAGAGAATATTCACCAATATCCAAATCACAATAAAGGCAATGAAACTACAAATAAAATACCAGCTCCCCCCGAATCCGGCTACCTTGTCCGCAAGGTTCTGCGCAAATGAAAGAGAAGCACCGGAATCTTCTTCGGAAAGCTTACTGACAATATTCGCATCATTCTTTATGTTTTCAATAACGAAACGCTCTATCTCGCTAAGCTCCCCGATTTCTTCGGAAATAGAAGCCTCAATATACTTTTTCCTAAATTCGTTTAGTTCTTTGAGCGAGATAAATCCATTAGTATCAATTTTCGGTAGCTCTTTTTTTATAACAGAGAGAATACTCTCCCGTATAGACCGTAATGGCACCTGTTCTCCCAAAGGAATCTCAACGCCCGAAAATTCGCTTATAATTTTCTTGTTTTGCATAGGACGATTAGGGAGTATCTTTGAAGCTCAGAGATTTAATAAGGTCAAAATAGGCGATAAAACAATAGGCAGTGAGTTCCGCATCTTCTAAGGCATTGTGAGTATCCGTTTCGCGCTCCAATCCAAAAAACGCAGCAATAGCGGTCAGGCTTAATTTTTTAGGAAAAGGTTTTTTGTTTTCCTGATAAATCCGGCTGAATACCATAGAAATCGTAAACAAGTCTATTTGTTTGTAGGAAAAAGGCCATTCCCAATGCTCATCTTTGTAGGCAAAACGAAGGAAGTTTATATCGTTGATAATACTTTGTCCGCATAAAATTACATCTTTGAGATTTTGGGGGGAAATCGTGTCATTTTCTTTCATTAACTTTCGTCCCAATAGTCCCCGAATCCAATTTTCAAACACAGGCAATACTTCGTATATCATAGGAGCATCTTCTAACTCTTGAAGGGTAAGTCCGTGTACTTCTTCGGAGGGAATAGAGAATGCCTCTTCGTTTTCAGGATAAACATTGGAAAGATAAGTCCCCAGTTTTTTCCAATTGTCATCGTACAAAACCGCTCCAATCTGAATGATTTCGTTCCAACCCGGCTCCGGTCCGGACATTTCAAGGTCTAATACAAGGTATGGCATATATAATTTAATTAGTAAGCTATTTCAATACTACTCCTTAATGGTATTTTTCCGAAGCGTTCGAGTGCTTAGTGTAAGTGTAGTAGCCTCATTTCCCTCTCTTGCTAAATAAACAACGGGGGTTTACTACACTATAGGTTTTAACTTTGCAGTAAAATGCCTTAAAAATGGAGGCTCATACGTGATTTCGTAACCAGTACTTCTGTCTTTTAGTTCAAGAATGTCATCAAAAATGTCCAAGACAAAATCTATATGACTTTGGGTATAAACACGGCGCGGGATTGCTAATCGAACTAGTTCGTTAGCGGCAGGAATTAACGCACCTTTTTCGTCATACTTACCAAACATGACACTCCCCACTTCTACACATCTAATCCCGCCTTTTATATATAAATCACATACTAATGCTTGACCCGGGTATTGATGTATCGGAATATTTTTATATAATTGTTTTGCATCAACATAGACCGCATGCCCTCCGATTGGCCATACTACAGGGATTCCTTTTGCGCGAAGATGCTCTCCCAGATAAGCCGTGCTTCTAATTCGATAATGAAGATAATCATCATCAAATACTTCTTGTAAGCCAATTGCCAAGGCTTCCATATCTCTTCCGGATAATCCTCCGTAGGTGGTAAATCCTTCGGAAATAATGAGCATATTTTTGCACTTAATAGAAAGTGCTTCATCTCTTAACGTTAATAACCCACCCATATTCACAAGCCCATCTTTTTTGGAACTCATGACAAAAGCATCGGCATAGGATAAAATTTCTTGTGCTATTTGTTTATAGGAATGATGCTCGTAACCACTTTCTCTATGACGAATAAAGTAACTGTTTTCTGCAATCCTACACGCATCCATAACCAAGAGAATCCCGTTTGCATCACAAATCTTGCGCGTCTCTTTGATATTTTCCATGCTTACTGGTTGCCCGCCCGATGAATTATTGGTTACTGTCATAATCACAGCGGCGATGTTTTCCTTTCCGTTTTGAGCAATTAACTCCTTTAGTTTATCAAGATGAATATTTCCCTTAAATCGTAAATCTGCCTGATTATCGCTCCCTTCTTCGCAGAGAATATCTATAGCAGTTGAGCCGGTATATTCGATATTGGCTCTTGTAGTATCAAAGTGAGTATTAGAGATGAAGACCTTGCCGGTACCTCCTAATATTGAATACAAAATACGTTCCGCCGCCCGCCCTTGATGCGTTGGCAATACATAAGGCATTCCAGTCAAATCCATGACTACTGCCTCCAAATGTTCCCAACTTCTAGAACCTGCATAGCTTTCGTCTCCCATCATTATTCCACTCCACTGCTGGTCGCTCATCGCCCCGGTCCCACTATCAGTAAGAAAATCAATGAACACATCTTTTGACCTCAATAGAAAAGGGTTATATCCGGCTTCTTTGAGTGCCTCTTCTCGATACTCCTCCGTAGTAACCTTTAAAGGCTCTACCATTTTAATTTTAAAAGGCTCTGTGAGGGTTCTTAGCTTATTTTTCTTTTCCATGGTTTTATATTTTTGTTATGCTATATTGAGAAATATTAATTCTTTTCTATATCCGGGCTGAATTTGTTTTTTTTTGTAACCCGATTTGGTGATGAGTATAATGGAATTGTTGGAATACTCAATATTTTTAGATGGGAAAACGCTTGTGTCGACTTGATTTTTACAATAAAAAATACGCCAATACACCGTAAGGAAATTGTAGGACGCAAATTTACACGCGCTATTTGAGATGGACAACTTTTTTGAGAAAAAAAATCATGATTGTGTCAAAAGAGGTTTGGCGATGTCCTTATAACAAGTCGTTTTGAAGGGTAAGAATATTTTTTGTAGGAAGATGAGCTAAATAAGCAGTTATTGACAATTCGCTTTTAGTATTTTTACTATCAATTC
>CAUJFT010000381.1 GCA_963169475.1 Bacteroidota bacterium
GTGGATAAGTCAGCATATTCCTGAGTACTTTTGTCCATAGAGGTTAATTGGCTTCCATAGGTATAAAAAATATCTTTTAAGGCATTAAATTTAATCGTCCTATTTACTGCCCAATAATCACCATTACCAATATTATAGGAAAGCAAAGAGCCGTCTGCAGCGTAGGTCATAACAGATGAAGTATTAGGGTCAGGATAAACAGGATTTACCCCAAAACCAATAAAACTTTGTCCATTAAGTGTAGCTGCTGTACCCGTAGCACTAGCTACCTGAAGCGTGAAATTCCGATGCTGATACTGCCCTGATGCCTGAGGGGCATTGGTCCATACATAATTAGGATAAAGCGTATTGGGATTAATTGTTACAGGGTTAAACTGTATATTTTGCCCAATTAATGATTGCTCATTTCCCACAAGAGCTAAAATAATAAATAAACTAAAAAACTTACTGTAATGTAAAAAGGAGGCACTTCTCATATTTGAGATGTAGTTAAATTTATTTGTATTGTTTTTTATACACATATTCACGATAGCATTATAGTTTAATCAAATCAAGAAACAAAACAAAACCACTTTTTAATATAAAAGAATAAAAAAACCCAATAAGTCGATAATTATCAGCAATTTAGTACACACGCTAATTATACAGAATAAATTATATTCATTCATATAATCTTACTAAATCACATACATAATCTTACACAAATGATACAATCAAATAATATACCATTTTAGTGCAAATTATAAATTAGCATATATTCTATAAAGTTAAACACGAACGCCCCTGAAAACATTCCAGAGTTTCAGAAAATATATTAAAACACAGCTATTGTATGTAGTTAGAGGAATTTTACCCTTATTTTTATTCTAAAAGCTCCTTCTTATTACCAAAAAACAATAACAACGAGCACGATGAGCAAAAAACACCTGCGCAGAAATACCCTATCCCAATTCCAAAATCTTTTGTAATTTTGTCAATTCATACAATTTTAAATAGGATTAATATGGTATTTAATTTATCTCTAAAAGGCGTATTTCTTACATGGTTATTATACTTCACAGTCTTAGGGATTCAAGCCCAAACAACCGAAAGTGTGAAAGTAATGACCTACAATCTTCTTCAATATGGCATCACTACCGGACCCGGAGGATGTACGCCGGCCTCTGTTTCTAATAAGAATACATGGCTTCAACTTATCACAGCCTATTACCAACCCGATTTATTTGGAGTTAATGAGCTAAGGTGGAACGTAAATCATGCTTATGCTTTAAATATAAAAAACAATGCTTTGACCTATAATCCAGCAATGCAAATCACAGATGCCTCAAACACCACAGGGTCTGATATAGGGAATATGCTATTTTACAATAGCTCCAAGTTCGGCTATCTTTCTCATAGTGCGATAACCGGAAATATTCGCGACATTGATATTTACAAGTTATATCACAAAAACTCCACTATTGCTGGTGATAGCACGCTTCTGTGGGTCTTCATGGCTCACCTTAAAGCAGGAAGTACGGCTCAAGATGCTACTAATAGGGGGCTTGCCGCAGATGATGTAATGGCGTGGCTATCGGCTCACCCAGAAGTAACAAATACCATTATGATGGGAGACCTTAACCTCTACAGTAGTGGAGAAGCTGCTTATACTTCGCTCCTCAACCCTGCTCATGCGAAACGTTTTTATGACCCTTCTGGTGTAACTTCCGGATGGTCAGGTCCAAACTATGCCGCCATTCATACCCAATGTCCAACTACTACCCAAACCGGTTGTGCTTCTGGGGGAGGAATGGATGACCGCTTTGACTTTATACTTGCGGGTCATTCTATCATGAATCATACAAACAGAGTTCTGTATAAAGCAGGAAGTTATAAGGCATTAGGAAATGATGGAACTTCATACAATGCTGATTTAAATTGTAGTTCGTCTTTACCCTCTACCGTTTGCAGTGCGGTTAAACAAGTTTCAGACCATATTCCGGTCGTTATGGAATTAACTTTTGATGTTACTACAACAAACCTTGATAAAGCTACTCTTCTTGAGGAACTCAGCATGGTTATTGAGGGGAATCCTTTTCAAGACGTTGCTAATCTAACATTCCATTTTACAGAAAAAGCTCAAAAAGAATATTTTATACGGGTCATAAATTCGTTAGGAGAAACTATTTATTCCCAATTCCTACGATATGAAAGTCCGATACAATCCGTTTCTATACATACCGAAAATTGGGCGGAAGGACTTTATTTTATCCAAATTTCAGATAAAATTGGAAAAATGCACGCCCAAAAAATTATGAAACAATAATTTCCTCTTTTTACCCAAAATGGGTTACCTTTGCCTATCTAAGCCAATTAACGGGCATACTAACTTATACTTATTGGTTATGAAAATTAAATTTTGTTACACTTTTTTGTTTATACTCATTTCATCTGGTATTTTTGCCCAAATAGAGGGAGAAGGAAAGTGCCTTGCTGGAGATTGTGACAGTGGGAAAGGAATCTTGCAACTTGCAAATGGAGACATGTATGAAGGCGAGTTTAAAAATGGGTTTCAGCATGGAAAGGGAAAATATACCTACATAAACGGAGCAATATATTCCGGAATGTGGGCTAAAGGTAAGCAGCACGGAAAAGGAGAGTATAGATACGAAAATGGGGACATCTTAGCGGGTTCTTTTTCGGAGGGAAAACCTAACGGAACAGTAATTTTAAAAAAAATAAATGGAGAGATTCTGGAAGGAACTTTTGAGAATGAGCAGCTCATCGGAGAAGGTTCACTAACCAAACCCGATGGAACAGTTTCCAGAGGTAAATGGATTAATGGGCGGTTAGTAAAGGAAGGAATGGTAACCGTAAAAACAGAGAACGGTATTTATGAGGGGGAAATGAAGAATAATCAGAGAGACGGATTCGGAAAATTTACCTTCAAGACAGGGGCGATATACGAAGGGGACTGGGTGGCAGGAAAAAAAGAAGGAAAGGGAACACTGATTTTTGCCAACGGAAATGTATATGCCGGGGAGTGGAAAAATGATAAAATGGAAGGAAAAGGGAAGATTACCTATAAGAAAGGAAATATTTACGAAGGGAATTTTGTCAATAATGAGGTCAATGGTAAGGGAGTGATGACCTACTTTAATGGGGATATTTATGATGGAGAATGGGTTAGCTTTACAAGGCAGGGGAACGGTAAATATACTTACCAATCTGGTGGATTTTATGACGGAGAATGGGTCAATGATGAAAAAACAGGGAACGGATTTCAGGTTTATGAGGACGGTACCACCTACGAAGGAGTATTTGCCTCTGGAAAAAGAGAAGGAATGGGACGTTATACAGATACAGACAACATTATCTATGAAGGGGTTTTTCATAATAATGAGTATGGGGGAAACTAATTGCCCAAAAATCTCTTAGCTCATAGTCTCAGGCTTTACCTCGCTTACCTTGGCGTACTTCATACAAGAAATCCCCTTAGGCTATTTGGTATATCGCAGGATTGTGCGTAAAATTGCGGGGTAAATAGAATATATGAATTGGACAATATCACAAGTTCTATCGCTAACTGCCAACGCTGCTACTCAAACCAACGGACAGAAGCTCGCTAAGGGGACTTCTCTTAGCAGTTTAGGAACAGACGGAGAGTTTTTATGGGGAGAATGTCAGGGGTCAGGAAAGACTGCCTACTCTATTTGTATTGACCTCGCAGACGGTGCCGCCAAGTGTAGCTGCCCTGCAAAACAATTCCCGTGTAAGCATACATTAGGCATGTTTCTTTACTTTATCTCTACCCCACAAGCCTTTCATACGCTAAACCCTCCCTCATGGGCTTCTTTATGGGCAAATAATCGAAAAAACAAAAAAAGTGTCGAAACAGTCCTGTCTAATCCAGCAGATATAGCTCTTAAACAACAAAACAAATCGGAGCGAGAAACTGAAAAAATTACTGCTTTCTCCGATGATATAGAAGATGCCCTACTTTGGGTAGAGGATATTATTCGGATAGGAATTGCCAATGTAGAAAAAAACTACAATGGTTTTGGCGAAGCCCAAAAATCTTGGATGTCTAACGCTAAGGTAGAAGGACTTCGCTCCTTGATTGATGAAATGAGCCGGCTAATCGGGACAGGAGAAAATACTGAATGGACTGAAAAATTTCTCTTGAAAGCAGGAGAACTTTATTTCACCTTTAAACTCCTCAAAAGTATTGAAAAACTTCCCAAAGATTTTGTAAAATCCTTTTATCAATTTATTGGTTTTAATGAAAACAAGCGCGAACTTCTCTCCGAAAAAGGCATCACTGACAATTGGATTATTCTGGGTAGTGTTTTTGAAGAAGTAGAAGATAGGCACAACCTCATCGCCCGAAGAATATGGCTATATGGCAAACAAGCCGGTATCACTGCCCTTATATTAGACTTTGGTTTTGGAGGCAATTTTACAGAACAATACGGACCCACCGGCTCTTGTTTTCAAGGAGAGGTCGTTTTTTATCCCGGAATCCTCCGCCAAAGAGCCTTAGTCAAAACACAAACACGAACTCCTAAGACCTTTTTACCTATAATTAAGAACACAGAAGATAACCTCAAACAAATTGCATCACAACATATTGTTATAAATA
>CAUJFT010000382.1 GCA_963169475.1 Bacteroidota bacterium
CGGCAATATGCTGGCACCCGGGTCCGCGGTAAAAATCTAAATATTCTTCTACTTGGGATTTTTTTATTCCTGCTGCCGGCTCATTAATCGGAAACTTTATTCTTCCATTACCATTTGTCATTACTTTACTCATCAGGGCGGTATATTGTGTAGAAATATCTTTATCATCAAAAGTAACCAGATTCGCAAATCCCATTACATTTTCGTAAAAAGATGCCCATTTGTTCATTGCTCCTAATTCTACATTTCCGACCATGTGGTCTACAAATTTCAGACCTGTTGGCTCCGGATTATACTCCGATTCCCACTTAACAAATCCGGGTAGGAAAACCCCATTGTAATTTTTTCTTTCTACAAAAGTATGAATCGTATCGCCATAGGTTTTAATTGAAGCCTTTATCACTTCTCCATTTTCATCGGAAAAAACGGTGGGAGGCATTACTGCTTCTGCTCCTCTGGCGGTTGTTTCTGCAAATGCACTACGTGCATCGTCCACCCATAACGCTATCACTTTTACACCATCTCCATGTACACGGATATGTTCTGAAATTTCGCTATCAGGAATATAGGGAGTGGTCAATACAAGTCTTATTTTGTCCTGAACCAAGACATAAGCGCAATATTCCTTATTTCCGGTTTCTAATCCGCAATAAGCCAAGGATTGAAAACCCAATGCTGTTTTATAAAAATGAGCCGACTGCTTGGCATTTCCTACGTATAACTCTATGTAGTCTGTACCATTTATCGGAAGAAAATCTTGGGCTTTTTCAAAAATTTTCTTTATGTCGTAGTTAAAGTTTTCTAAATGCGTTAAGTTAGTTGCTGCCATAGCTTATATCTATAAAATAAGTATTTGTTAAAAATATTATTAAATTTACGGGCTTTATTTTCCATTTGTAGCAACGGAAAGTGATTCGAGCCATGACTTGTAGTAGTCTGCATCTTCAAGTGCTACGGCTTCCTCTGTAATCATAACGGGGGAGAAAGGGTCTATCATTACCGCTAGCTCGTTTGTTTCTTTTTTGCCTATGCTCCTTTCAATAGCACCCGGGTGAGGTCCATGTGGGATACCTCCCGGATGAAGGGTGATTTGTCCCTTTTTTATATTATTCCGGCTCATAAAATCTCCGTCCACGTAGTAGAGGAGTTCGTCAGAATCTATATTACTATGATGATAGGAGGCGGGAATGGCATTGGGGTGATAGTCATACAGGCGCGGCACAAATGAGCAGACGACAAAATTTTTACTTTCAAACGTCTGGTGTACAGGGGGCGGCATGTGAATGCGCCCGGTAATAGGTTCAAAGTTAAATATGGAGAAAGTATAGGGGTAAAAATGACCGTCCCACCCGACTACATCAAAGGGATGATTAGCATAGACATAAGGATACATTACCCCCCTCTTTTTGATAAATATTTCAAACTCTCCTTGCTCGTCAAAGGTTTTGAGGTTTTTAGGGCGTTTTATATCTCTCTCACAAAAGGGGGCTTGCTCCAGCATTTGCCCAAAATCACTCCGATAGCGGCGCGGGGTAAATACGGGGTCAAACGATTCTATATAGAGTAACCGATTTTCCGAAGTCTCAAAATGTATTTGATACACTGTTCCTCTTGGAATCAGAATATAATCTCCATATTGAAAATCTAATTCACCAAACATCGTGAATACCTTCCCCTTTCCCTGATGTACAAAAAGTAATTCGTCCGCATCTGCATTTTTATAAAAATACGGGGTAGATTCTATAGGCGCGGCAAGCCCAATATGTAAGCCGGCATTTACAAACAGTGTTTTACGGCTTTTAAGATAGTCTTTTTCGGGTTTGAGCGAGAAACCCTGAAAACTCATCGCATCTAAACTATTTTCTTTGACTACCTTGGGCATAACAGAATAGGGTTTATCCTTCTGTTTTACCCGTGTAGGAGGATAAAGGTGATATACCAAGGAAGACATTCCGGCAAACCCTTGTGTACCCACAAGTTCCTCCTGATACAATCCTCCGTCAGGTCGGCGATTTACAACGTGTCTTTTGTCTGGAACAACTCCAAGTTGATGATAAATAGGCATATACTAAGAAGTTTTTTATGTTTTCAAAAAATTATCACCGATGTTCGTAACCGGTCAAATAATTCGCAGCAAAGGTAACTTTCTTAATATAAGAAAAACGTGATGTATATCACAAGTATATAAAAACGAATCCAAAGTCTTGCTAAATAATAGGCTGATAGCTACTTCTTAATTTTTTGATGTCGATTACTTTAATGTATTTTCCATGAAGGGATAGTATCCCTTGTCCTCTAAGCTCATAAAGTACACGGGTTGCGGTTTCGCGGGTTGTTCCGGCAAAGTTAGCAAGGTCTTCTCTTTTAATATTAAGATTAATCGTGGTCTTGTCTTCTTTGAATCCGTAGCTTTCGATGAGCGTAAACAACACATAAATCAGACGGTCTTTAACCGGTTGATGTGCCATACGAGTGATGTTGTATTCGGCTTCTTTGAGTTTTTCGGCGAGGATTCGGGTTATCCTCATTAATAAAGTGGGTCTCACTTCAAGAAGGCTTAAAAAATCACTAATTGGGATAAAACATACGATGGATTCTTCCATTGCTGTAGCAGTACAAGAGTACACATCTTCCCCAAGAATTGCACGATATCCCATCACATCTCCGTTATGGATTAAGTGTACAATTTGTTCCCGCCCATCTGCCCCCAGTTGAGAAAGTTTAATTTTCCCGGATTTTACACAAAAAAGCCCCTTAGGATAAGTCCCTTCCGTAAATAGGACTTCGCGCCTCCGATAAACACGGCACTCTTGAGGTATATCAAAGGAGTCGTCTATACCCAAACCACTGAAAACAGAAAGCCTTTGGGTAGCGCAGATTTTACAGGAAACTCTTTCGGCTTGATACATAGTTAATTTAAAGATAGGACAATATTCGCAAAACTATTGGAATATTCCAAGTTTTTTATAAAATAATTTAAGAATAATCAGGAAAGACTTACCACTTACAATGAATAACAAAAACACATCATAACAGAAATAGCAATTTATCTATTGGAAAAAGCCGCTATCCTACACGAAAACTATTTGTCAATTCCTTATTATTTTCTAATCTTTGCATCAAATTTTTAACATGCGAAAAATCAAGCAATATGTAACTGAATATTGGAGAGAGGAATTTCACCCGGGTTATTACCTTTTTGTTTTTTTGTTTTTGGTACTTTCTTTGGTGTTAAATTATTATTTCAGGGTTGGAGAGTGGCTTTACAGGCTAGCAATGACAAAACGAGATCCTATTGTATGGATTTATAACTTGTTTTTTTACGGATTGCCTTACTTAATCGCGCTCTCTGCGGCCTCTTACTTTGGAAGGCAGGATTGGAAATGGGTAAAAAGCAAATCTTTTTGGATAAGGTTTGGAGTCTGTTTATTCGTTATCAGCTTGATATTAAGCACTTGGTTTCACAAACCCTTTGCAGATTATTTCTTTACAAAAAACCCTGACCGTTATTATGCTAAACTTTGGTTTATGTCTTTCAAGATGCACATTTTTACCTTGATACCGGTAGGGATATTCTATTATTTGAAAGATAGAGATTTACCATTTTTATACGGACTTGGTAAGAAGGGATTTGATTCAAGTGCTTATCTTTGGATTGTATTAATTATCATTCCCTCTATTTTTCTTTTTTCTTTTTCCCCTCATTTTACGGGTTTCTATCCCATTTGTAAACCGTCAGAGATGCAGTACGTGCGTTTTATCTCTTCTACGTGGGCTATGATAATATATGAAATAACGTATGCAGGAATGTACATTTGGGTAGAGGTTTTGTTTCGTGGTTTTCTGGTAGTGGGCATGGCAAAAGTATTAGGCAAAAATGCCATTATGCCTATGGTAGTGATATACTGCTTTATTCATTTTGCCAAACCCGCAGGCGAGGCTACAACAGCAATTTTTGGGGGATACATACTAGGGATTCTAGCATATAGAACCCAAAACATAATGGGAGGCGTAATCTTACATATTACTGTCGCAATGGGAATGGAATTTTTCGCAATGTGGCAACTGATTCGATAGCGGCTCTTTCAAATTATTGATACAGCTTGCTTACCGCAAATTCAAAATCAGGTTTTTCCTTTTCTTTGATATTCTTTTTTTCTCCAAGTTTATATATCCTTAGTACCATTCCAAACTGCTTGGGCTTTTTTCCTTTATTTTCTTCTTTCGCGTTATCTTCGTCATAATCAAAAAACTCCCATGCAAAATAATCCCCGGAATTATTATCAAGCGTCAAGTAAATCACGTCTTTTTTATAGTTTGTACGATTGAGTACCTCTTTATTAAGACAAACCTTGTAATGATTATATTTATCCCAACCGATGATTTTCCCGTCAGGTTTTAGAACAAAAAAATCATCGGTTTTCCTGCCCTTTGGGTCAGTAAAAAAATAATCTCCAGAAACTGTATTTTTATTGATAAAGGGAGTAAGCGAATTGGCTACGCCTCCCTCCTCTGTCTCAAAATCATTTCCCATACGCTCATAAGGTCGTCTTTCTTTTTTCTTATCAATCCAATACAAATACTCTATTTCGACTTGTTTTTCATAAGCAAGTGTGCCTTCTCGAAAGGAGGCAGAATCCTCAGAAACAAATTGGATAGGGACATGAGAAATCTCTGTCCCAGAGTTTATCATTACGGAATCGTTTTTAGCCGAGAAAAAGCCAAACTCAATAATTTCGGGGATAGTTCCGGAATTAACAATAGACTTTCTCTTTTTTAGTGTTTCCAAAAAAGTTTTATCCAACCAATATCCATTATAAATGGTACCTCTTTCCGTTTTTGTCATGTCTATTGTTTTGGTATCCAGAGATGCCTCCTTCGTTTCAGAAGGAGAAACACAGCCGTAAAACCATAAACTCAAAGTTAAAAAGTAAACGCTTTTATTCATCGCTTCAAAAAAAGATTGATTGTAATTTCCCAAAAATATTCAAAAATTTATCCTAAAACAACCCTTACGCCATAAATCTTAGACGGGGGCTATGACTCATGAAAAAACTTATTGTCTATCCTTATATATTTTATGTATCAAGTCGAATTTGTCTTGTATTAAATTTAGTCTAAAACAAGCATTAAACAATTGATTACCAGCAATAATTTTGAATTTATAGAATATAAACTAACTATGCGCAGGTACTTACGACTATTTAATTATAAGCGTTTTTGATATTCTTCCTTTGGCATTTTCTATGTTGACAAGATAATTACCAGAGGCAATTTTTCCGCCTATATTTATGTGGAAGGTTTCTTCTTCTTGTAATACATTGAGCGGGCAACTATAAACAGACTTCCCCCCATTATCAATTATCTGAAGTCGGTAATCGCCTACAGGAATTTGTACTGTAAGAATATTAAAAGAGCCTTCGTTCGGGTTCGGATACAAAGAAACACTTCCGGGTAACAAATTTTCGGAAATATTTACAAACGTACCTTCAAACCGGATACTGTCCACATATAAAGCATTAGAATAGCCCCCATAATTTTGAAAAATAACCAATACGGAGGGATTACCTGCATATTGACTTAAATCTATAGTATCCGTTCGCCATTCATTATCATTGGGAATAAAATAATTTCCTACTTCTGGAGCGGTGGCAAGCCCTGCTCCGCCTTTAGCATATTTTCTTATCATCGTTTTACCGCAGTCTTCGGATACAAAAATGATTAATGAATCTACATAGCCGGGAAAAGTGGTATAGGCAACATCAAAAATCATGTTAAGACTTCCTGTATATCCGGAAAAATCATAGACTGGTGTTCGCATTTCGTCTCTTGCTCCTCCTCCATTATGATTGTAATTATCAATCCTCATAGAG
>CAUJFT010000383.1 GCA_963169475.1 Bacteroidota bacterium
CTATGTAGATCGCTCCGACTCTAACGCACATGATATTCTCCTTTGTATCAATACAGGGGAAAAGCAAAGTACCCCTACGATGAAAGATTTCGGAGACGATGAGGAGGTCTCTAACAAAGGGAAAAGATTTGCCTTTTACAACGACGAGTTTTACTTTAAGAATACTGCTGAAATGACCGCCTTATTTAAGGACCTTCCGCAGGCGATTGACAATACCAATGAAATTGTAGATAAGTGTGTAGCATTAGAGCTTAAAAAAGATATTCTTCTTCCGAATTATCCGCTCCCTACGGGCTTTTTAAATCAGGACGATTACCTACGGCACCTCACGATGGAGGGAGCAAGGAAGCGTTACAAAGAAATTACGCCGGAGATAGAAGACCGCCTCAATTTTGAATTAAATGTGGTTAAAACGATGGGCTTTGCCGGATACTTTCTGATTGTGCAGGATTACATTAATGCCGGCAGAGACCTTGGTGTATTTGTAGGACCAGGGAGAGGCAGTGCTGCGGGTTCGGCAGTAGCTTATTGTATCGGGATTACAAACATTGACCCTATCAAATATGATTTACTGTTTGAACGTTTTTTGAACCCTGACCGTAAAAGTATGCCCGATATTGATACCGATTTTGATGATGAGGGCAGACAAAAAGTGATTGATTATGTCGTTGATAAATACGGAAAAAATCAGGTTGCCCAGATTATCACTTACGGCACGATGGCGGCAAAAATGAGTATAAAAGATGTAGCAAGGGTCTTGGATTTGCCGCTTTCCGAGTCTAATATGCTTGCTAAATTAGTGCCGGACAAAGCCGGTACAGAGTTAAACCGTGTCTTGAAAGCTCCGCTTACCGGGGCGGGTAGCTTGGAGGAAAAAGAGCAACTTAGCCCGGACGACATGGAAAATGTAAAAAAACTTCGGGAAATACTTCATCAAACAGGGACACTCCAAGCACAAGTATTAGAAGAAGCACTCAAACTAGAAGGCTCAGTACGAAACACAGGCATTCATGCGGCAGGAATTATCATCGCACCTACCGACCTTACCAACCTAATTCCGGTTTCGGTAGCCAAAGACTCTGACCTTCTCGTTACCCAATTTGAAGGAAAAATCATTGAAGATGCCGGGGTAATTAAAATGGACTTTCTCGGGCTAAAAAACCTCACAATTATCCGCGACTGTCTTCATTTAATCACTCAAAATCACGGCAAAAGCATAGATATAGACGCTATCGCCCTTACTGACCTAAAAACATTTGAATTATATCAAAGAGGGCGAACAAACGGCACTTTTCAGTTTGAATCTACTGGTATGCAGAAGTACCTTAAAGAGCTAAAGCCGGATAAATTTGAAGACTTGATAGCCATGAACGCCTTGTACCGTCCAGGACCGCTTGCCTATATCCCTAACTATATCAACCGTAAGCATGGGCGCGAACCGATTACCTACGACCTTCCGGCAATGGAGGAGTATCTTAAGGATACATACGGGATTACCGTCTATCAGGAACAAGTAATGCTTTTGTCCCAAAAACTTGCGGGTTTTACCAAAGGACAAGCCGATACACTCCGTAAAGCGATGGGGAAAAAAGATATCAAAGTACTAAATGGACTCAAGGAAACCTTTCTGAACGGAGCAGAGCAAAGAGGACATGACCGTAAAACATTAGAAAAAATATGGTCAGATTGGGAAGCCTTTGCGTCTTACGCCTTCAATAAATCTCACTCCACCTGTTATGCCTTTGTAGCATTCCAGACCGCTTACCTAAAAGCCCATTATCCGGCAGAGTATCTCGCGGCTGTACTAACCAATAATGCTGATAATATTTCTAAAATCACTTTCTTCATGGAAGAATGTAAGGCAATGGGAATCCCGGTACTTTCTCCCGATATTAATGAATCACAAGTTTTGTTTGGGGTAAATAAAAAAGGTGAAATCCGATTTGGAATGGGTGCAATCAAAGGAGTAGGAAGCGCAGTAGTAGAAAAAATTATCGAAGAGAGAAATAATAATGGACATTTTAAGTCTATTTTTGACCTACTCAAAAGAATGCCCCCCCGTACTATCAATAAAAAAGTATTAGAATCGCTTGTGCTTGCGGGGGCTTTAGATTGCTTCGGAGTAGAGCGATTCCGATATTTTATGCAAGTAAATCAAAAAGAAGAAGCCAATGTTATAGAAAAAGCCCTCTCTTGGGCTTCCAAGTTACAAGATAATAAAAACTCCGCACAAGTAAGCCTTTTTGGAGACCAAAGCGCGGAAACCATTGTTGAGTCTGAACCCGGTTTTCCGGTTTATACCGTCTCTGATGTGTGGCTACAAATGGAGCAACTTAACCGCGAAAAAGAAGTAGTTGGGTTTTATCTATCAGGACACCCAATGGACAAATTCCGGTGGCAAATAGAGGCTTTTCCCCATATCCATAAAATAGGAGTACTCAATGACCCCGAAAATGGACGAAAACCTATCACATCAGAAATTCGCCTCGCCGGAATTGTATCTGCTTTTCAAGAAAAAATGAGTGGCTCCGGCAAAAAGTTCCTGACCTTTACCCTTGAAGACTTCACCGGTACAATGGAAATGAGTGTATTCTCATGGGGCAAAGAAGATAATGTAACAAAATTTCGCCCGCTCCTCCAAAATAATAGTCTCATTCTCCTCGTAGGAGTGTACCAGCCCCGCTACAATGACCCCACTTCCTACGAATTTCGTATTCGAGACGTTATCCCTATCACAGAAACGCTCATGGATAGCATGATGAAACAATTTACCATAGTACTCAATAACTCCGACCTCACCCAAGAGCTTGTAAAGTCATTAGATAAGCATTGTAATAAAAAAGACGGGAAACTTCCTTTATTGTTCCGAATAACAGACCCCGAATCTCAACATCAGATAGAAATGATGAGTAGCTTTAAAGTAAATATCGAATACGCCTTTATTGAGCAACTCCGTAAATGGGGGTTGGAGTACTATTTGAATTAACCATCTTTCTATGATTTGGACAGAATAGGAGTAGAGACCTTGCTTTACAAGGTCTCTACTCCTATTTATTTCCTATCAAAATAAGGCGTTTTATAGGCTTCTATAAAAAAATAGCAAAATTTGCACAAAATATTTGTATTTTTGAAAAACATCTTCGTTATTTGCAAATAATTTTAAAGTAAAAGCTATTTATATTAGTATTTAAATAAAATATCTATTCTTTCACATTCAAATTTATTTCACAGATGAAGCCATCTCAAACACTCAGCACTCAATCCAAAACTCATAAGGCTTTGGTAAAATTTACCGGATTTCACCTACCCATTAATATTAAAGGACTTGGGTTATTATTAATTACTGCGGTGATTACTAATCTTCTTTCTCATTCTTTTTTGAATCCTGCTTTATTTTCGGGGGAAAAAATAGAACCTTTATACTTGTTAGATAAGGCAGGTGTTTATGTAACAGACCTAAAATCCTTTGAACAAAAAGTGAAGGAGGTCTCTACCAGACTTGAAATACATCCGGAGTGGTTGATGTCTGTCATGTATTCCGAGTCGCGGTTCGATGCTGGTGCCCTTAATCTTAAAGGAAGCGGAGCAGTAGGGCTAATCCAATTTATGCCCGCTACTTCTGCCGAGATGAATACCACCTCCGAAAAACTCCGACAGATGAGCCACAATGAACAACTGGAGTATGTGTATCATTATCTTTCAGGAATCAAAACAAAGTATGGTAAGTTTGATAGCTTAACCAAGCTTTATCTTGCCATTTTATACCCCAAAGCATTAAATGGAGATTATTGTTACACCCTTTATGCCAAACCAACTATCGCCTTTAAGCAAAATGCAGGGTTAGATGAAGACAAAGACGGTCGGGTTACCGTTAGTGATATAGATAGAAGAATGCAAAGAGTTTTTCCCAAAGCCTATATTGCTGGCAAACACAAAAAAGGAGTAGAGGAGGAAAGTACTTCCGGATATGTAAATATTTCAGGGTTTTGATTCCGTAAAATATATCGTTTTTTAGAAATACCTTACCACAACCACTTATTTTGCAGCTTTACGAATTTCTCTAAAATCTTTTTCGATTATGTGTCCTTTTTTTTCGGGTAAACCTGCATATAATAGATCTCCACTACGAATCTCCATTATCCATATTTTTTTGAAACCGGGATCAAAATGAAGGAGAGCAGCATCGGGTGTATCTGCATCTATTATTTTTTTGAGCGCGGACTTATCCGTAACTACCATTGGAAATTGGTATATCTGTTTAATCTTTTCGGGGTCTATTGTTACGGGTAGCTCTTCCTTACAAATATATAACGTCTGTTTCTTCAACCGCTTATTGTATCGGGTTACGTAGCCAGCAACTACTTTTTGATAGTTATGGATATCCCCGCCTTTTTGGCTCATATATCTTATATAAGCCTGCATGCTTTTTAGAATTATAGGAAGTTTATAGAGAATCGCCTCTGGATTGTCCACTTTAGCGATATTTACCGAAGCAATTTCATCTACTCCTCCATAAAATTGAATGGAATCCTTGTTGCAAAGCATAAGCGAGATGTCATTATGGATTTGAGAAGTAAACTTATCGGCGTTCTGTACTTCCCTGAAGCTTTTGACTATCATTGAATATCCTTCGGCAGGAATAAAATCATCTACTTCGGAATTTCGTTTAAAATCAAAATTATTGAGTCTCCAATACTTTTCTGCTGCATCTCTGATAGCATCATTATAAGCACTCTCTTTCCCTTGAACCTTATTATCAAGAATAAATAAGGTGGTTGTTTGTGCTATAAGTACCGCATCTACAGAAGCAAAACGATTCCCCAATTGTGCATACCCACTACCAATTAAAATAGGAGTGAGCATTAATAAAAAAAAGACTTTTCG
>CAUJFT010000384.1 GCA_963169475.1 Bacteroidota bacterium
AAGCGAATCTCCGTCAGGGTCAAACGCTCCCTGAGAAAAAGTGAAAGTCTGACCGGCACATATATAAGGAACAGGGTCAACAGAGAAAATGGGAGAACTATTACAAGGAGAAAATCCAAGATTAATGGTAGTGGTTACATATATGCTATTTCCCCCAGCACCAGAAGTAATCGCATAATTCCGACAACAGCTTGAAAATACAAGCTGAATAGTGGTACACGTAGAGCCGCACAGGTTATAATCCGCATAATAGGTAGCTCCTACTACTCCATTAATTGCAGCACCTGGCGTAAAACATTGGGTCTGGTAGGTTGGACAAACAGGTGTTACTTCTTCATAACACTCTAAAATCCAGCCCGAAACACTAGGTGGCGTACAGCCAGTACCTGTTGCGGTTACAAAAGGTGCCGGAAAGGGGTTAGGAGCTGGTATAGGAGGGTTAGCATCACAGTTGCCAGGAGGGAGATAAAATAAGGTAGCAGCACCCGCACAATCTAAGTAGGTACTTTGATAAATACGATAAGTACACCCATTTGCAAGGCACTCGTAAGTCATATCAGCCCCCATAAAGTGAGAAGCCCTTCCTTCTGAAAAAAGAAGCAGGAAGAAAAGAAAAAAAGGCAGTTTTGAGAATAATTTTGCCATATTTATATAAAATTTATTACAAAAGTATTAATAAAAATTGGTTTTAGAGACATCCTCTCATTCAATATTAAAAACTTAATTTTCCAATGTCAAGATACCATCAACTATCCTATTATTTTCTATAGCAAAAATGATTTTGCATTAATTTTGTTAAAATTTAAGTGGAGAGAACGAATTTTATTAATTTAGCATGCGAATCAATAGAATTTGAAAATATGCTCCAAATGAAAGGTCTAAATAACACATTTTTTCTACCCATTTTTAAATTTTTTTGCCGAACGGTTATTTTTTTGTGCTTTTCGGTTAAGTTTGCCCCTGTTTCAGCGCAGATTCACCCAGAAAATCATGCCGACTTGTTTCAAACTCATCTTCTTTTTCAATGGGAATCCGTAGTTAATGCTGATACTTATATTCTGGAAATCACCGAAAATGAGAGCCAAAAACTTTTTTTGAAAGACACCTTGCCTCTACCAGGAACATTTGTCAAAAACTTAATATGGGGAAAAAGTTACAAATGGCAGTTTGTGGCTTTCTCTAATGGAAAAAAAATCTTTACGGGGCCCGTTCGCTATTTTTCAATACATTATAATTATAAGATAAACCCTTCTATTTACCGGCACAAAATTACAAAAAAATCCTTATATTCCGATTCTATGTATATTCTTGTTGATAATCCAGGAATAATTATGGATTTAGACGGAAATCCTGTGTGGTTTTACCCAGATACGAATGTCGCAAGGGTATTTAATCTCCAAATTCTTCCAAACGGGAATGTAGCTGCCCTGAAACCAAAAGGCGTAAAGTCTGCCAATGAAAATTTGGTATTAGAAGAACTCACGCTCACCGGAAAAAAAATATGGCAAGCTCCTAATGCAGCAGGAATATCGGGAGACACTACCGAATTTTATCACCACGATTTTCAAAAACGCTCAAATGGTAACTACCTCGTAGCCGGAAATGAGTTTGCCAAAATGAGGATAGAGAATAGTACTACTGATATTTATATACGATACGGCACTATTATAGAATATTCTCCTGCGGGAGAAGTACAGTGGGCGTGGAACAGCAAGACCTACCTCAAAAACGAAGACCTCTTCATAGAAGGCATGAAAGATAACCCCAGCCATTTGAACTCACTTTGGTTAGATGAAAAAACTAATCACCTTTGGGTCTCATTTCGATACCTTAATCGTGTAATTGTCATTGATAGAAATAATGGAAAAATAATTGCCTCTTATGGGAAAAAAATGCCTTCCGGAGAAGCACGTTTCTTTGCCAATATTGCAGCACAGCATTCTGCTAAACCCCTGCATCACGAAAAATTTATGATGGTTTATGATAATCGATTAGGCGTAGGAAAAGATACGGTTTCGCGCATACTTATTCTTGAACTTCCCCAAGGAAGCGATTCCGTAGTAAAAGAAAAGTATAGCTTTCCCCTCCAAATGCACGGAAGACGGCAGTCTTGGTCTGAGTCAAAGGGAGACTTAGACCAAATTTCAGACTCACTGTATCTGGCAGATATGGGTTCTCTTCCGCGAACGGTAATAATAGACACTACCAAAGGAATCGTATGGCAATGTGAGCATGAATCTCGACTTTACACGGGTGAACGTTGGGCGGGAGTAGAAGAAAACTATCGGGCAGATTGGAGCCGGACACTTTACCCTCAACGTTGGAGCGTAACGGTGGGGAAGGGGGATAAAAAAGTCAAAACTTCTAAATACCCTCTCGTCCTTTATAATTTTGGACTGAAGGGCAATTATGTCGTGAGAATTTTTAACCATAAAGACGAACTCGCACTTAGAAGCACCTATCCATTTACAGACGAAGAAAACTTTCAATTTATGACGGTCTATCTATCCAAGAGAATGCCCAAAGGAAAAAGACTTGGATATATTACCGTTTCTCACCCACTAACCGGAGAAATACTATACAGTCAGAGCATCTATGTTCGTTAAGAGGCTATATAATTTCCAAAATCACAAGGCTTCTTTGCCAAACGACAAACCGCACTCTCTCCTTTTTAGGTAGAAATAGTATTATTTTCATCAGCCATATTACTCCCTTCTCTCAATCATAATTTTTGATTTTTTATGAGTAGGATATAAAAATATTTGTTTTTAATGCAAAAATATGTTTATTTGCAAGGAATAAACGTTATCATTTCAATAAGTAGATACCGTTTTGTAAAAAAGTATAACTTCCTATTATTACAAGGTTTTAGTCATGAGATTGAATTTTACTAAGCTTGTCTTGTTTTGTATTTGGCTTACGAGTGTTGGAGGATACTCCTTTGGGCAAAATGTGGGGATTGGTACAGCCTCTCCTACTGAAAAACTTCATGTTGCTGGTGGTCTTAGGGTAGATGATTTGACAATTCCCACCGCGGTTTCTGCTACTACTGACAAGGTAGTATGGACTGATGCAAATGGGAAACTTTACGCTTTCCCGTCTGGTACTCCAGGTAAGATTCTGGGATTAAATGGAGCAGGAATGCTGGATTGGCTTGACCCAGGACTCCCTAATACCTTGCCTAATGGACAAATTTGGATTGGAAATATCTCTGGTTTACCCCAACCCCAAGCAATGAATGGAGATGTAATCATTGATAACATAGGGACAACCACGATACAAGATAATGCTGTAGACGGTACAGACATCTCGTTAATTGGAGAGGTAAACGGTGCAATGATGTACTATGACGGGACGGATTGGGTACCTCTCCCTCCGGGTACCTCCGGGCAGGTAATGGTAGTTGGTCCCGGCGGAGTACCTCAATGGACAAATCTTGCTGCTTTAATCACCTCTGGAGACCTTGTTTCCGGTAGTTCTGCAATCTCTGTAACAAACGGGGTAGGTGCTGTTTTAGGTACAGGTACGACCGTAACCGTTGCAGACAATGCCTTAGGACAATCAGGGGTAGTAGCTGCTCCTACCGGAGCAAATGCGAACCAAGTTTGGGGAACAGACGGAAGCGGAAACCCTGCTTGGGTGAATGCAGTAAGTACAATGACCCCAAGTGACGTAGTCTCTGGTAGCACCGCTTTGACAGTTACAAACGGAACCGGTCAAACAGTAGGAGCAGGAAACGTAACGGTAACCGTTGCAGATAATGCCTTAGGGCAATCAGGGGTAGTAGCCGCTCCTACCGGAGCAAATGCGAACCAAGTTTGGGGAACAGACGGAAGCGGAAACCCTGCTTGGGTGAATGCAGTAAGTACAATGACCCCAAGCGACGTAGTCTCTGGTAGCACCGCTTTGACAGTTACAAACGGAACCGGTCAAACAGTAGGAGCAGGAAACGTAACCGTAACCGTTGCAGATAATGCCTTAGGACAATCAGGGGTAGTAGCTGCTCCTACCGGAGCAAATGCGAACCAAGTTTGGGGAACAGACGGAAGCGGAAACCCTGCTTGGGTGAATGCAGTACGTACAATGACCCCAAGCGTCGTAGGCTCTGGTAGCACCGCTTTGACAGTTACAAACGGAACGGGTCAAACAGTAGGAGCAGGAAACGTAACGGTAACTGTTGCAGATAATGCCTTAGGGCAATCAGGGGTAGTAGCCGCTCCTACCGGAGCAAATGCGAACCAAGTTTGGGGAACAGACGGAAGCGGAAACCCTGCTTGGATTGACCCTACTGCTAGCGTAGATGTTGAGAATGGTTTATACTATAATGCAATAGCAGGGAAAGTAAGACAAGGAGGAACTTTGGTCGAAAATACCATTATCACGTTAGGTGCATTTAGCTACACTCATAACATTAGTGGAGCAGGTCTGTTTGAGGCAAGAAATGGGGCAACTGTTGGAAGTGGCTTGTTAGTCAATAGCTCTAATAATGTAGGAATTGGTGCCGCTACGCCATCACATAAATTACATATTGGAGGTGTTAGTAATACAGAAAGGATTGAAGGGATTGGAACGGGGGGGACATTCCTTGTTGCTCCTTCTGCGGCTACGGATAGGGTAATGTTTGCAGATGCTCAAGGAGTAGTATAAGCGATGCCAAATGGTGCGAATGGCTCATTGTTAACGATAAATAACTCTGGGGTTCCTTCATGGCAAGGATTTAATGCAATGGTTGATAATGGACTTTATTTTAATGTTGGAGCAGGTAGGATTCGCCAAGGAGGAGCATTAGTTGAAAACACAACGATAACGGGTGCCGGTTTTAATTATACTCATGACCTTACAGGAGCGGGGGATTTTATTGTTACAGAAGCAAGTAGCGGCACTTCTTCTCTTTTTGTAAAAGGAAATGATGGAGCCACTACAGACGGATTTGTAGGAGTAGGGATTAATGCTCCCACTAATCGGCTACATATCAATCATAATGCTGCTACTACCGCAGCTACAATAGGGAGCTATCCTTTTGCCATTGGTTTTTCAAATGGAACCCCCGATTATACAATAGGAAGCAATGCTAATTTTGGTTACGAGCAGACATGGAATAATAAACCTTTGCTTATCAATTCTCAGGGTAATTTTGTTGGGATTAATTTAGCAACCGCTCCTATACAGAATCTTGATATTAACGGGAGATTAGTTGTTCGAAGCGGCGTGATTCAGAGAGGAACTACCCAAATAACCACTACAAGCGATTTAGGGTTATACTCTCAACCTTTGGGAGATTGGATAAGAATAGCATCAAATGGTGGGGCTATCAAGTTTTTCCACGACCAAGGCGGAGCAAATTCAGCCGGTGGTAATGCGATTATGAATATAGATAATGCAAATGGAGGGGGAGTGGCTATAGGTGCAAACACGGGTGGGGCTACTAACCCAAACCCTAGCAGTAAAGCGGTGCTTGATGCGCAATCTACGACAAAAGGAATGCATATTCCCCGTATGACGACCGCCCAACGCGATGCCATAGCACCGGGAGCAAATCAGAACGAGGGCTTGATTATTTATAATACAACCAATGATTGTGTAGAATTTTGGGATACAAAACCTACGACTACCCCCGTAAATGGATTTTGGAATAGTATGTGCAAATGGTGTGAAGATGTATATGTTTATTCCACAAATTCAAATGGGAATAACTTCCACACACAGGCTGGTAACCCTAATCGCCCTAAAAAATGGTGTGTTTATGTGAATAGTGGAGTTACCTTGGGTGCCGGAGGGGTAAGTGCAACTGCGCTTTCTTTTGCAAGCCTTCCTGCGGGTTCTACTGTTTATTTATTCAACTACGGAAGTATTATTGGCGGTGGCGGGAATGCCGGGGGGGGCGGCCAAGAAAGAGATGCTTTTTGTGGAGGGGACACACCGGGTGGTAGTGGTGCTGTAGGAGGAGATGCTATCGCAACTAGTTCTACGGTACAAGTAAGCATCATGAATTATGGACTTATCGGTGGCGGCGGCGGAGGAGGTGGCGGCGGTGCAGGGGGATGTCGTTCTAATGGCGGCGGCGGCGGTGGTGGCGCAGGGATAGCAGCTGGCGGCGGCGGCGGTGGAAATAACGGAGGACAAAAGGCATGTAACTTTCTTTGTTTAAGTTGTTGTGGCGCCCCTGCTTCTAATCCCGGTGGAGCCGGTTCAGCTTTTGGTGGTGGTACCGGAGGATGTTCTAATGGTAACTCAGGGGGAGGATGCTCCTTTTCAGGCTCTAATGGAGGTTGTGGAGGAAATGGTGGTGCTCTTGGGGTAGGAGGTGCATCAGGAACAGGAACTACTTGTGGCACGCTTTTGGGCGGAGCGCAGTTTGGTGTTGGAGGACCTCCTGGTCAGGCTTTAAGAGGAAATGGAAGTGGGTCCTACCTCACAAACTCCGGTGGTACGGTATTTGGGATTTCAACTCCCTAATGAAAATTTCACATTGGAAGACAAAGGCAGTATTTTAACTGCCTTTGTCTTCTTTATCCCAATATTTTATTCGTTTTTTACGATAAGTATGAGTGAGTAAAAAACTAATATAATAGTTATCAGTTAAAATATTGACTATTAATAATTTAATCTTATTATTTACTATTCACTACTTAATAAAATATATTATGATGATTTTCGTGATTTTAAGTAAACCCAAAACGCATCATCAGAAACCAAGAACTACTTATATGAAAAGATTCATCATTTTATTCCTATTACTTCCTTTTTCAGTATTTGGTCAATTCACAAGCGGGAAGATGCCCGTTTTATCCAATGAAGAACGAGATAAAATCACGGAACTCTATGACGGTTTGATTCTGTTTAATTCAACCACAAATTGCATTAATTATTATGGAGGTGGAATGTGGAGAGCCATTTGCGGGCAATGTGTAACTCCTCCTACATCTCCGGTAGTTACCGAGGTTAAGCCCTTTTACAATTCAGTTACAATTAAAATCAAACAAGATGGATATAAGCATCAGGTGGCTCTGTTACCTTCCTTTATGCTTATTCCGGACACATCTTCAAAGGTTGTAATTGCCAGAACAGAGGATAGCGAGTCCGCCCAACAAATCATGCTGATTAATGTAAGTGATTGCGGGAGTAGTCAGCCTCTTCTTGTAGAAAATGCACAGTTTTCGGAGAATGACCCTTGTGGAAAAGTTGCCAAAATTATTGACAGTAGAGACGGAAATGAATATCGGGTTTATAGTGTAGGAAATCAATGTTGGATGACCACTAACTTGTTATATGGTACAGCAGACAATAAAGAAATTTTTTTGGAAACCGACGGTTATCATAAACTCTATAATTGGAATTTTGCAAAAGTTACCCAAGACCCCAAAACAAAAATGTTTCAATCCTCTCCCTATACCGGCGAAAAAAATGTATGTCCCGTAGGTTGGCATGTCCCTACAGAGCAAGATATTGATGAACTGACGAGTTTTTATCGCGATTATGGCTCTCCGAGTCTGCTTAGAAATATATTTAAATCCGAGGAAAATATACACTTTTACAATATACCCGAAAAAAAACATGAGCCATTAGATGAGCGACTAATGTTTTGGGGAGCTTCTACTTCTCCCTATGATGACGGGAAAATAGTACTCCTAATCGTAGGGAATGAAATCACAAAATACTTTGTGGTCCCGCAAGCAGGGTTGCCTATAAGGTGTGTCAAGGACAAATAATAACTTTATTTTTGCTTTACATAAGTAGGAGTGGGGAAAAAACCAAGAAAATAGTTGCAAATTAAAGCATTGACTAATTACTGCTTGACCATATTTAGTTTATCTTATTCGTCAATTAGTTTGTATTATTTCATGCAAAAGAGTTTATTTAAAACATAAAATAGCTTGTATTAAAGCAAAATATAGTATTGATTATTAGTGATTTAATAAAAATAATTTAAAACAAATTTGCCTCAGCACTTAGAGCCAGTGAAGTGCTTCTATTGAGCTTTTCTGCAAGGTTGAACAATAGTAAATCTATTCAGTATTTATGCTAAAAGTCGGCTTCATCGCCAATTTGCAAAACGTTAGCGGTTGAAAAAAACTAACGCCCCCAGTTAGGGTCTAAAGACCGCTAACTGGGATTGCTTAACTTAACAGCATTGACCTAACGTTTTGTTAAAAACAGTTGGGTATTTTATGCCGTCAAATCTATGGTTTATCCAAAAAAACGAAAGGTTAAAAATCTCTTTGAGGCATTGAAGTAATCATGACAAGATGTAACTTATTGATTTCAGTTAAACACAACTAAATTTATTTTATTGCGTTTATTACTCGAAAAAATAAAAATAAACGCAAGTCTCTATGATAAAAGCAACCAAAATACTTCACAAAGGAGAAACCCGAATAAAGGTAGATTTTCCTTACAATCAGGAATTTATTATTTTGC
>CAUJFT010000385.1 GCA_963169475.1 Bacteroidota bacterium
CCCCTACCGTAATATTGGGGAAGAGTGAAAGACAATCCAAGAGCCTTTTCGCATAAATACTACCACTTGCGCCTGTAATCGCTACCACTATTTTTTTTTGTACCATAATGATTTTTGTCCGATTTCAAATAAAAAAGACCCACACCAAAAGCATGGGTCTTTTTTATATATTTTAAGGGATTAATAACTTTTACCTTTTGGAGAGTGATTATGATTGTGGTTATCAATCATAGACTTATATTCATCTATGCTTTCTTCGAGCCCCTCTATTTCTACTTCGTTTTCCTCTATGGTATTTTGATGTTTTTTTATGGTATTCTCAATGGCGGCAATCGCTTTGTCATTACTATCAATTTTTACTTGGTTTACCTCAACAAGCTTAGTATATTTAATAATTTCCTCACGGACATAGTCTTCGTTTTTGTCAGAGCCAGCGACCACTTCTATCTCTTTTAATAGAGCTTCATTGCGGTTATTAAGCGTATTATTGATAGCAATAAGGCTTTCGCTTTTGGCTTGAAGTGTTTCAATTTCCTTGTTTAGTGCTGTGTTTCTTCTTTTGAGTTCGGTAGCTGTTGAGGTTGCATTCTTCACCAAAGCCATAACTTCTGAGCTTTCGGAAGCAAAATCAATACTTTTAGCCCTCATTTCAATGTCTTCACTTTCGAGATTGCGAAGGTCAAATTCGGGATCTTCTTGAGCGGTTAATGTAGGAATCGAAATTGCGAAAATAAAAAGAAGGAAAAAAAACTTTTTCATGGATATTATTTTGCTAAAATAACGTTAGTGACAAATTTAAATTAAAATACCTGTTTAATGCAAACGTAGTTTTGAAACGAAATAAGAGAGAATTTATTTTAAATTAAAAAAACGAATGTAGCGTACCATTACTTTTACTAAAAAAGAGAAAAATTCTGATAGGAAAAATATTTTTCTTTATGAATCGCTACCAAAGTATCATTTACAAACTATATGCCAAAAGCCGTTCTTTTAATCTAAAAAATTTAAAAAATTTAACTTAAAGATTTATTACTCTTTAGAATCAACCCATTGAGGCGTATCCTTAGCTCAAAATCTTGGGCAAATATAGGGAATGATTTTGTAAAACAAAACACTTTTCGTAAATTTATTTTATTACTTAAAAAAAACAAGCAGAATTAGCCCAAAAACAACATAGTTAGAGATATGATATGCCATAAAAGCAGAATTTTTTTTAATATCATGCAGGTTTGTCAGAATTTCCATAAATTTGCGGGGAATTTGTGCATTGGAATATAATTTGTCATTGATACAAATCATTGTTCTTTAAATGTACAATAGTATTTGATTTTCAAAGTTATAATATATGTTTGAATTTTTAAAAAAAATATTTCCTTCCAAAAAGGAAAAAGATGTGCAGGGAATAAGTCCGTTAGTGAGGCAGATTAATGGGGAATATGAAATGCTCCGTGCCCTTACAGACGATGAACTAAGGGCAAAAACTGCGGAGTTTCGGATAGAGATACAAGACTATATCTCCGAAATAGTGAAGGAAATGGATAAGTTGAAGATTCAGGCTGCCAACGAGGAGGATATTGAAGAGAAAAATAGACTATATGATAGCCTAGACAGTCTTAAAAAAGAAAGAAACAAAGCCATTGAAGAAGTTTTAAGGGAACTTTTACCGTCGGCTTTTGCGGTAGTGAAAGAAACCGCCCGAAGGCTCACAGAAAACAAAGAATTGAGAGTAAAAGCTACAGATTGGGATAGAGCTATTGCGGAAGATAGCCCCGATGTAGTCGTAATCGAAGGAGATACTGCCGTATGGGATAACAAATGGATGGTAACCGGCTCCGAGATAGAGTGGAACATGATTCATTACGATGTTCAGCTAATCGGAGGGGTTGTACTACATCAAGGTAAAATTTCCGAAATGGCAACAGGAGAAGGAAAGACTTTAGTCGCTACTCTACCCGTTTATTTAAATGCGCTTACTGGCTTAGGGCTTCATGTGGTAACGGTAAATAATTATCTTGCCCAGCGTGATAGCGAATGGAACGGACCTATATTCTTATTTCATGGAATATCCATAGATTGTATTGACCTCCACCAACCCAACTCCGAAGAGAGAAGAAACGCTTACCTTGCAGATATTACCTACGGGACTAATAATGAGTTTGGGTTTGATTATCTTAGGGATAATATGACAACCCGCCCCGAATTTTTGGTACAAAGAGAGCATCAATTTGCCATTATAGATGAGGTAGATTCTGTTTTGATTGACGAAGCGCGAACGCCTCTTATTATTTCTGGACCTGTTTCAAGAGGAGGAGATATACAACAATATATAGACCTGAAACCAAGAATTGAGCGGATAATCCGAAAACAAAGAGAAATAACGGTCAAGTATTTGAATGATGCCAAAAAGTTAATAGAATCAAACGACACCAAAAACGGAGGGGTTGCCCTTCTACGGGCGCATAGGGGTTTGCCAAAAAGTACAGCATTGATTCGTTACCTTAGTGAGTCAGGAATGAAGTCGATACTTAACAAGACAGAAGGGGAATATCTTCAAGATAACTCCAAACGTATGCCTGAAATTGACGAACCCCTCTGCTTTACGATTGACGAAAAAAATAATCAGATTGAGCTTACTGACCTTGGACGGGAAATCAT
>CAUJFT010000386.1 GCA_963169475.1 Bacteroidota bacterium
AGCGATTGGCACGTAAAACTATTTGCTTTTCTAAATCAGAAAATATGCATGATATTGTAATTGGATTATACATCAATAAATATTATTTTAAAAATGTGAAATTCTTAAATGCAGCGTAATCATTCTATTTATGACACCACCGAAAAAACATTGCTCTACTGGTTGTCGAACATCTGTGTGTCTTCAAAATCTTAAATACAAATAGTTTTATTCCTTTTCTTGAAATTCCGCAGAGTGAATGAGATGATTGTCGCTTGTTTTAATATAAAGAAAACATTACATTTATAGCACTACCAATAGAGATAATGTTTGCAACAAACATTGTAGCGTTACCTAAATTTTACGAGGGATTTTATATGTTTTTAGGGTGCGATTCGGTATGATTTTGTATTTATAAGGATATTTTTAGGAATACTTATATTAGGAATATGAATGATGCCACTGGTTTTCTCCTTTGTAAAATCTCCGCAGTGAGTACATTTCAGGGCTTTCGCTCCATTTACAGTCAGCCAGCAAAATAAAGTATGGAGAGGGATTTCGGAAGAAACGAGATGTATCTCCATTAGCTCTTCCAGCATATTCAGATTGTCATTGCTTGCAAGACTATCCGTACCAAGGCATATCTTGTGGGAGTAGGGTAAAAAACGGGAAATATCGGGAAGTTTTTCATGTATATACCGATTAGAGCGGGGACAAAGACAAAAGAACCACTCTGGAAATAAGCGGTCTATAGCGGCAAGCTCTTCAGAAGTTGCTTCTGTAAGATGTACGAATATTCCCGAAGGCACAGCTTCAAGACCGGGAAGTAGGTACTCTAACGGGCTTCGGGTAGGGAAACCGGCAAATGGAATACCAACTTTACGCATAAATTCTGCAATCCCTCCCGTACCGAACTCAAACAATTCCCTTTCTTCTGTTGATTCTAACAAATGAACCGATAAAAGTCCTTGATTTGCCTGATAAAATTCTCTATATAACGCAATCAATTTTTCAGAGGCAGAGTAAGGGGCGTGAAGTGTAATGCTACTATTTCCATTCAGATAAGCCATTTGAAAATCTTTTAGTATCGTGGTAGCCTCTTTCATAATCTCCTCCGCTCTCTCTGGAAAACTACCATATACCTCTATAAAATTATGAAAATATACCTGTGGAAACTCCGTTTTAGGAATTAGGCTTAGGGTTTCATTACAAATATCACCAAAAACTTGGGTACCCGAATCATAACCCTCCTGAATCGATGAAATTACCGCATTTTCACGCACCTGAATTGGAAGAGTATTGTTTAAGAAAACAATATTTCCCACAAAACCAGACATACCGGTACCCCGCGGGATTTTGGCTTTGAGAGCCGACAATTCTAAATGACAATGCGCATTGACAAATCCCGGCACTAATACCCCGGTCAATTTTATCGGTTTATCCTTAGGTTGAATAGGGCGCAAAGAAATTATTTCCCCGTTTTCAGTTATTTCCATTACATGATTTTCAAGCCATTTTTCTGGAGTAAAAATATAATCGGCAGTAATTGTCTGCATATCTTTTCTAAAATTTCTGTAAAAATAAGCTCCTTTTTGAAAGATGACATGAAAATCTCATAAACTTTTGTAATTTCGTAGAAGAAACGATATTCAGCACCAAATCTGATGAATACAGAGAGACTTACAAAATGGCTACTTCCGGCTGGGATTATAATCCTTTTGCTTGCAATTGGGTGGGCGTATCTTCCAGATATTTCTTTTTCCAAAAAAGAAAATAAAGGAAAAAGTGCCTATAAGCCAGAAAAACCCAAAGAGAAACAAAAAAACAAGGAGGGGAGAGAAGTGAAGGAGTACATATTAGGAGCGACTTACACCACCTATAAAAATCAGCCTTGCCTCGCCACCCTGAAATCTTTTGAGTATGAGTATAGAGGGAGTGTTCGTAATGATTATGGTATCACCTATTCTGACCCTATTACGGGAAACGAGATAGGACGAAAAGGCATTGTTTTACCTTACAGTATTGAGAAGCATTCTTTTGTGAATGTACCAGAGTATTTTGTTTTTTTTCGGGATTACCGGCTTTCAAAACCGGAGGCTCTGCTTATGATTCATGCCGGAACGGGAGAATACAAAATAGGAGCTAGCTGCCTAGCAGCCGGAAGTATTACCCATCCAGAAGAGGTCTTAATTTACGCTGCTGGAAATACACTCTCCTTAATCGGAGACGGGAAAAAATATAGTCTTTCGCCGGATTCTTCTCGATTTGTCGCAGAAAGCAATAGCACCGCTATCACGATGTCTCATGCAAATAATACCAAAGTGGTTTTTGAAAAAGATACCGATGGACTATCTAAAGACAAAGACGGAAAGTTCTTGTGGAAGGAGAGAGGCTGGAGAGGAAAGGAGACCGCCAGCAGGCTTACGGAGGTCGAGTACGAAACCGTAAAAAGTGGATTTATATCCATGACGAATGAAGTTTCCGAAAAAATCATCGTAGGTAAGTATTTAAAATATCCCTATACGCTCAAAGACAACAATCATTCTATATATTATGTATATGAAGATAACCAAAAGGAAAAAGCACGCATCATGCTCTCCTTGTATTCTTTGCCCCAAAACAAGATAGAATGGGAACTATGGCTGCTTGATATACCAGAATGGCAGTCTTACGCAGGGTATAAAGAACCTTTTAACCAATACAACTACAAAGAATATTATAAAACACTTCATTTGATAGAATTTAGTAATAGCGTTGTCTTATTTACCAAAAACTTCTGGATTTCGGCTACTGACAAATTTACAGGGAAGTCGCTTTGGTCTAAAGATTTACATAAAACAGAAAACATACAATAACTTTATATATCCATGAACACCAAGGACTTTCGTATTTTTATTCTTTTACTCCTATGCTTAGTGCTAACCTTGCAGGGATTCACCCAAAAGGAAGGCAGACTTGAAATCAGAAATTATACCTTCAAAAATGAGAAGAACAAACCTGTATCTTTGCATGATTTTAAAGGAAAAGTTGTCATCTTAGACTTCTGGGCATCTTGGTGCCAGTCTTGCATTTATTCTTTTCCTACGACTACAGAAGTAATCAGAAAATTAGAAGGGAAAGGGGTCATACTACTAACTATTAATACCGACAAGCAGCGCTCAAAATGGACAAAGGCACTCCGAAAACATCAAATTCCGGGTATTGCTCTCTATGCCAAGAAAAACCACCCAATATTAAGCGCGCTTGCGATACAACAACTACCAAGATATATTATTTTAGACAAAAACGGGCGTGTCTATGAATATATGGCAAAATCCCCTAATGAAGAAAAAGAAAATATTTTAACACTCTTAAAAGAATAGGATAAAGATGAAAACCATTGTATTATGTCGCCACGCCAAAGCCGACTACCCTGACGGAGTAAGAGATTTTGACAGACCTCTAAAAGAAAAAGGAATAAAAGATGCTCACGAGATGGGGAAACTTCTGGCAGAAAAATCATTTTTACCAGATTTAATCCTTAGCTCTCCTGCACTGAGGGCTATATCTACCGCCGAAATTATTGCTAAAGCAATCGGTTATCCTCTTTCTGCTATTTCTTTAAATCCTTGTATTTATGAAGAACAGGTCGGAGATTTAATTGAAATGATAGAAGAAATATCTCCTGAAATAAAAACGGTCATGATTTTTGGGCATAATCCTACTTTAAGTGCTGGGGTGAATGCCTTACTGTCCATGTATCACCCTTTTGAAATGCCGACTTCCGGAATGGTATGTATTGAAAGTCCGTTTAACTCATGGGATTTTACCCACCCCCAATCTGGCAGGCTTAGGTGGATGCTTGTGCCGCGACTAAAGGGTAAAACATAAAATACCCTATAAAATCATAGAAAAAGTTCTATATCCAACATTTTTTGACCCGATAGGAACATGCAGCTGCATACCCGTATCGGTTTTTTTTCAAGATATGGAATACATAGTGTGATGTTTCGCTCCGCTCAACATAACGTAGAAAACGTTATTTATTATCATAAAAAATATCGGGTAAAGCAAGAGGAAAGATAAAAACCATTCAGAACCTACCTTTATCAAATTCTAATCTACCTTGATAAGCCAAGGAAAATAATAGTTATTATGATATTGAGAGTTACGTAAAAAAGTACTTATTATCAGCTTTTTATAGAGAAAAAATCAAAAACATCTAATTTATTTTTATTTTTTTGTAGCACAAATTGAACAAACACATAGAAAAAAGCGTATATTTGCGGAGAATTAGTCATATAAGTCAAATATCAAAAGTCTTCAGCCAATGGATTCTTTTAAGGTTTTTTCCAAAATCCATAAGAGATGCTCCCTAATTAGTGGACTATTTATATTCTGCTTTTTCTGCATCTATGCTTCCCCATTACTGCAAGGAGACGGAGTAGGCGCAGGCTTACTTTTTAGTACTAATAGTCAAACCGAAGAAGAAAACCCGACAGAGAACAAACTAAAAGAAGCGATTTCCCATTTTGAATCTATCATAAAGTACAATAGCATACAAATACTGTCTATTAGTATTTCATTGGTAGATTGTTACCGTCTACCCTCTTATTGGGTTAGCCTCGATATCCCCACCCCTCCTCCTCCAGAAGTGAGAGGGTAACCCACACCTATACCCCTTCAAATCAAGCCCGTAGAGGCTTCTCTCCATGTAAACTACGGAGATGTATCTTGCATTTGGCTCCCTAATCGGACAGATTCGTAACGATAGGATTACCCAAAGACATATACAGTATTATTTATCTGAATCGTTACAAAAATCCCCGATAAAACGGCGGAGCTTTTGACCTATTTCATCAGACATACTGCCGTTTTCTTTAAAAAAAGAAAAAACCCAGAACACTGTAAAATATTTTATATGGCTTTCCTAAGCCTTGTATTAATCAACAAAAGGGTAGTGTCGCAAATCAAATAATACACTTTGTAATTATTTGATAATGAGATACATTAAACAAAGTGTTCACTCATTTGTAACACTATCAAAAAAAAACAAACATTTAACATACATTAACAATGAGATATCATAAATCAGCAAATAGAGCAACATTAAGCCCTCAAGAAGCATTAGATTTTCTAATAGAGGGTAACTATCGCTTTCTAAACAACCTTAGAGTAAATCGTAATTTATTGGAAATAGTGAACGACACCAAAGACGGGCAAACACCCTTTGCGTCTATTTTGAGTTGTAGCGACTCAAGAGTGCCGGTTGAGTTGATATTTGACCAAGGCTTAGGGGATATTTTCAGTGTAAGATTAGCTGGAAATGTTGCTGGTAGATATGCAATCGGAAGCCTTGAGTTTGCATGTAAAGCACTCAATACCCGATTAATTGTCGTGCTTGGACATACAGGATGTGGAGCCATTAAGGGCGCGTGCGACAGCGTTACTGCGGGAAATATTTCTCATATCATCAACTTGATTAAGCCGGCAGTAGAGGCAGAGACAGAGACACAAAATGCAGCAGAAAGGAACTCAAAAAATCCCACCTTTTTAAGCAATGTAACTTACCTCAATGTGGCAGCACAAATTAAAATAATTCTAGACAATAGCCCTCTCCTCAAAGAAATGTTAGAAAAAAAAGAAATTGGAATTGTAGGGGGTATCTACAACCTTTCAACGGGAGGGGTAACCTTTTTTGAAGAAGATAAAATATTTGATCTTAAACTCGCGTCTCACACTGTAAACCCCCATTTGTTATATGAATAATCTATTTAAAGATTTCCGGCAAGACCTGCCCGCCGGACTTGTGGTTTTTTTGGTTGCTTTGCCTCTTTGTTTGGGGATTTCCTTAGCCTCTGGCGCGCCTTTATTTTCTGGTATTATCGCAGGGATTATAGGCGGAATCGCCGTTGCCTCTGTGAGTGGTTCTCCTTTAAGCGTGAGCGGACCTGCTGCGGGGCTTACGACAATCGTTATTACGGCAATCTCCGATTTGGGTTTTGATATCTTTTTACTTTCAGTAGTGATTGCCGGATTTTTACAAATTTTACTTGGGGTATTAAAAGCGGGTATTATGAGCTACTACTTTCCATCAGGAGTGATTAAGGGAATGCTTGCTGCTATTGGGCTAACCTTAATTTTTAAGCAAATTCCTCACGCTTTAGGATACGACAAGGATAATGAGGGAGACTTTAGTTTTTTTCAAGTGGACGGAGCGAATACCTTCTCTGAAATTTTGAACGCGCTCAATAGCCTCCACCCTGGAGCAGTAGCCAGTGCCATTATATCGCTTGGAATCTTGATTTTATGGGAGCGACCGTATTTTAAACAATATTCGTTTTTTAAATTAATACCAGGTGCCCTCATGGTGGTTGTCTTTGGGGTATTAACCAATCTTTTATACGGTAAATTTGTCCCAGAAATTGCCCTTGAAAAAGATCATTTGGTTATGCTACCAACTGCATCAGGGATAAATGAATTTATGGGATTGTTTACCCTACCAGATTTTTCGGCAATTCTAAACTACAAAGTGTGGACAACAGCAGTTACAATTGCACTTGTTGCGAGTATAGAATCATTGTTGAGTATAGAAGCGGTGGACAAATTAGACCCTTACAAGCGAAATACCCCCACAAATCTTGAACTCAAAGCACAAGGAATCGGAAATGTATTATCTGGATTGATAGGAGGGCTTCCACTCACAGCAGTAATTGTCCGTAGTTCTGCAAATGTGAATGCCGGAGCGAAAACCCGTCTTTCTGCCATCTTCCATGGGATACTTCTGCTCCTGAGTGTGATAGCTTTGCCTAAAATTCTTAATTTAATTCCGCTCTCTTGCCTTGCCGCAATCCTGCTTGTGACGGGATATAAATTGGCTAAAATTTCTCTTTTTAAGTCAATGTACAAACTTGGGTGGGAGCAGTTTATCCCTTTTCTTTCCACTATCTTAGCCATCTTATTCTCTGACCTCCTGAAAGGAATTTTGGTTGGACTCGTGGTTTCTGTTTTCTTTATCCTAAGAAATAATTATAGTCGTGTTTATAACATCTTCAGAAAAAAAGGAGAAAATGGCGAACCTATCTTGGTTTTGGAACTCACGGAAGACCTTTCGTTTATCAATAAGGGGTCTGTCCTACTATCGCTAGATAAAATCCCCGAAAATGCCAAAGTTATCATTGACGGAAGCAAAAATCATTTCATTGACTTAGACATTGTAGAAATTCTCAACGACTTTAAGAATACTGCAAGGTTGAAGAATATAGACCTTACACTCATAAAAATACCAGAATTTAAGGGAAATACCACGCATTAAAGTGATATTCTTTTAAGTAGTACAATGTAATAATAAGTACGAGCGAGTAGAAAGCTAAGAAAATGATTGTTTGTTAAAACATTGGTCACTAATTATTTAATCTTATTACTTGTTAGTCATTTGTAACTATTCACTGCTTAAAGGCATATAAAATTACACTATTTGGCATTTTTTTTGAATAAGCAGAGGCATGTAATTACATGTCTCTGTTTATATTGTTTTTACTAAATTTTTATGGATAATATAACTTTTTTCAAGAGATTTGCGTTTTAGTTTTTAATCACTGTAAAATACTTTTTGAAACACATTAAAATCTGGATTAAGCCTATAGGAGAAAGAACTGTACGAACTTTGTTTAAACGTACACTTTTCATGAGAAAAAGACTTGGGTGTTTTTTGATTTTAGGACTTGCCTTGCTATTCGCAACGCCTGTTTCGGCTCAACTTATCCGGAAGCGCAGTTATAAATATAAACATCCCCATGATTTCCGGAATTTTAATCTGGGATTCGAGATGGGGCTGAACTATAACTCCTACTTAGTAAAAGATTATGTAAATGTCTGGGATGAAGGGATTTTGCTAGACCACATTCAGATAGAAAATAATCCCGGATTGAATTTAGGAATGATTTTGAATATGAATCTCCACGATAACCTGAATATCCGGAGCATTCCAGCAATCTCCCTTGAAGAAAGGCGGTTTAAATACATATTCTCGCTCCCCACTCCGGATACACAAGTTCGAAGAGTAGAGTCTGCTATTTTTGACTTTCCTCTTTTATTTCAGGTGAGAAGTAATTTACACAATCGGCATAGGATTTATTTTATGACTGGTCCCCAATACTCCCTGAATGTACAGAGTAGTGCCAAATTAAGAGATGACCCTACACTAATTAAAGTCAAGGCACACACCTTTAATTGGGTATTTGCGGTAGGTACTACACTTTATGGAGAAAAAATTAAGCTATCACCAGAGTTTAAATATACCATTGGGCTTACCAACGAGTATGTTCCCCGAAACACAAGTCATGCGAATGCCATTTTTTATCTATATCGGCAAGTATTAACGCTAAATGTTCTATTTGAATAGATAAATTGGGAGTTCTACAAAAAAGGTATTACCTTTGCGATTCACTCCCATTTTATTAAATCAATACTAAAATGAACTCACAAACATTCTTTTATCTTGCTTGGCTACTTATCGGCATAGGATTATTATTACTCATTGGTAGCTTATATATAAGCATTCAAGCGGAGCATGATATTTTGTCATCACAGGGGCAGGAATTGCTTGTTTATTTGCCGGGTGGGGAATTATTAGAAACCAAAAAAAGCAGTAAAAACGCTTATAGCTATCATACTTAATCTCCAATAAACAAGTCAACTCTCGTGCAACCATTTATCTTGCCATAATAATGAGAAAATATACCTTAATTATTATTTCGGCTGCTCTGCTTGTTATATTACTAACAACTACCGCTTTATGGTTTCAATATAATCAGAAAGGAAACATAGGTGCCAAGCAAGAGGGGAAAAAAAAGCCATACAGTCCTTTGCCAAAAGTATATGAAGTGGGAGACATAGTGGATTCACACAATGGGGTTAAGGTATTTTATAATGGACATGTTGGGAATGTAATAGGCAGAAATCGTGCTTCTGATGGGTATAATTTGGGATTGAAGTACCAATGTGTGGAGTTTGTAAAGCGGTATTATTATGAGTTTTACAAACATAAAATGCCTAATTCTATGGGACATGCAAAGGATTTTTTCAAAAAATCAATCTCGGACGGAGGCTATAATGCCGAACGTAATTTATATCAATACCAGAATTATAGCAAATCTAAACCCCAAGAAGGTGATTTGGTGGTATGGGACGGAAATCGTGCTAACCCCTATGGACATGTAGCAATTATCTCTGCGGTTATAGATGATTATGCAGAAATTATACAACAAAATCCCGGCACTAATGCCCCCAGCAGGATTAAGTTACCACTCATTCATTATGGGGGTAGGTGGAAAATCGCGGGGTTAGGAATTTTGGGGTGGCTGCGAAAACAATAATTTTATTTTTTTCTAAAAAAATTTGGTGGGTAGCTAAAAAACACTTACCTTTGCACTCTCTTTTTAGAGCTATCTGCACCCATAGCTTAATTGGATAGAGCATCTGACTACGGATCAGAAGGTT
>CAUJFT010000387.1 GCA_963169475.1 Bacteroidota bacterium
TCTTTCCGTATCGTTACAGAAGGAATTGCTGCGGACGGAATGCCCGGTAGAGCAGAGAAAGTCTTCTTTTCTCAACTCCCGTTTAGCCTTTCTGCCAAGCTGCCGCTTGACGTTATCACGGAAGACATCATGAATATTCCAACTACATTGGTCAATAATTCTGAAAAAAGTCTTACGGGAACGCTTTCTGTGAAAGTTCCAGAAGGTGTAAAGCCTGCCGGATCGTTACCTACTACGCTTACCATAGAGCCAAAGCAAGCAAAAACGTTCTATCTCCCCTTTAATGTAGTGAATACTAAGGGGAAAGGCGAAATAGAGATTCGTTTTGCCGGCAAGGGATTTGAAGACATCATCAATCAACCCCTTACCATTATCCCCAAAGGATTTCCGGCAAATATCGCCTTGTCTGGAGCATCGGAAGCAAAAACTTATAAAATCTCTATCGAAAAGCCGGTATTAAATAGTCAATCTGTTTCTTTCACCGCTTTCCCCTCTACGGTAAATGAATTAATAAAAGGAATGGAAGGAATGTTGAGCGAGCCTTATGGCTGTTTTGAACAAACTTCTTCAGCCACCTATCCTAATATTTTGGTCTTACAATACTTACAGGAAACGGGAGATGCAAATCCGGAAATTGCTAAAAGGGCCAAAGACCTGATAGCCAAAGGCTATGCCCGCCTCACAAGCTATGAGAGCAAATCAGGGGGATTTGAATGGTTTGGAGGAGACCCCGGGCATGAAGGACTTACCGCTTACGGGCTTATGGAATTTATGGATATGCAAAAAGTGTGGGACGGAGTAGATGGCAAAATGGTTAGAAGAACATCGGATTGGCTGATGAAGAGAAGAGACGGCAAAGGAGGATTTGAACGTAATCCTCATGCTTTACATGAGTTCGGTTTGGCGGATAAAACTACAATGGATACCTATATTGTATGGGCATTGAGCGAGTTTCGGCAACAAGGAATCGAAAAAGAACTGACCTATTCATATAATAAAGCATTAGAAACAAGGAATCCCTATCAACTCGGGCTTGTAGCCAATGCCCTTTACAATTATAATAGTAAAAAAGAGGCAGATAAAGCCCTATCTCAACTCATCACTATCCAGAATGAAGCGGGGGTATGGAAGCATGGAAACAATGACCGCTCTGCACCGGGTAGTAGTGGACAAGGGCTTGCTATTGAAACGGCTTCGCTTGCCTTGCTTGCTATGATGAAATCCGAAAACCCTGATATAGGAAATATCCGAAAATTAGCAGAGTTTTTGAGAACTTCGCGTAATGGTCATGGCTCATTTGGAAATACAAATTCAACCGTACTAGCATTGAAGGCACTTGTAAAATACGCCCAATTTACCAAAAGAACAGAGGAAGATGGCAAAATCGAGATTCTTATAGACGGGAAAAAAGCAGGAGAGGCTTCTTATAAAAAAGGACAACAAGAGCCAATAGTCATCGAAGGGTTAGAGACTTGGTTTACGGAAGGAGAAAAGTCTGTAACTATTAAATATATTGGTGTAAAGAACCCGCTACCCTATACGCTAAGTGTAAAATATTACACCGCACTTCCTAAATCTGATACACAATGCGTAATAAAACTTAATACTAAGCTTGGAGTAGATAAGGTAAAAGTAGGGGAAACCGTTAGACTTACCGCCTCCGTTGAAAATGTAAGTGCCGAAGGGCAACCGATGACGATGGTAATTATCGGGCTACCCGCAGGATTAAGTCCTCAACCTTGGCAACTTAAAGAAATGCAGGAAAAAAAGATGTTTGATTTCTATGAAATTTCAGGAAATAATCTCTTTATTTACTATCGCCAGATGAAGCCCACCGAGAAACGGAATCTAAATTTTGATTTGCGGGCTGAAATAGCCGGAAATTACGAAGCCCCCGCTTCCTGTAGCTACCTCTATTATACCAATGAGTTCAAACATTGGACAAATATGGGTAGGATTCAGATAGCTCAATAATCTCTCCTAAGACTCTATGTTTATCTTCCTAATTAGTTAGCAAGGAGAGGATTAAAAAGGGCATTTCATACTCAACATTTTCAATCTTGTAAATGCTAATACACATTTCACTTCATAAAGTAAAGACAAGGTTCTCTATTTTATGAAGTGACTTTTTTATAGAGGAGCAAGAGGTAAGAGATTCGGTAGAATTTCTAAAAAAAAGTGAAAATCATTTTTATTCCCGTCATTTCTCTTTATTATTGCCGCAAAATTAATATCCATAAAAGTAAATAGCTAACAACGTTTTCCTAACAATAATCTTTAAAAATGTTATTATGATAATAGTTACTGGTGCAACCGGGCATATTGGAAATGTATTAATCCGAAAACTAAATGAAAGAGGAGAAAAAGTAGGAATTATTTCCAATTCTAAAAGGCATCTTGATTCGCTACAAGGATTAGATTACACCCTTTATGAGGGAGATGTCCGCGATTTGGATTTCGTCAAATCGGTTTTTGCAAAGGCAGAAAAGGTATATCATCTTGCGGCATTAATCTCTATTATGCCCGGAACTCTCAAACAATTAGAAGATGTAAACCTTAGAGGCACGCTCAATGTATTAAAGGCTTGTCAAGAAACGGGAATAAAAAAATTGGTTTATACAAGTTCTACCCACACACTTAGGGAACTACCCAAGGGGACACCGCTTACAGAGATTGTAGAAACAGACCTTAGCGTGGTGGACGGAGATTACGCCAAATCAAAGATTAAGGCTACGCTTGCGGTTTTTGAAGCTGCCAAACAAGGGCTGAATGCGGTCGTTGTATTCCCAAGCGGAGTAATCGGCCCCTATGATTTTAAACCCTCCGAAACCGGAAAACGGCTTTTGTCTTTCATCAAAGGATACTTACGGTTTCATGTCGACGGAATGTATAATTTTGTAGATGTTCGAGACGTGGCAAACGGGTTGATAAATGCGATGGAAAAAGGAGTTGCCGGAGAAGGATATATCTTATGTGGCTATCCGATTACGGTCAAAGAAATGTTTGAGCTTTCG
>CAUJFT010000388.1 GCA_963169475.1 Bacteroidota bacterium
CACTCCCTGCCAATTTACTTGTAGGGGGATATTGTTTGCGCCTCCTTTTATCTCTTCATAAGTAAATAGCGCGCTGAAATTTTGCTGATACCAATTTAAAAACCCTTTTACTGCATTTTCGATTCCCGCTTTATCTTCGGCAGAAATCTCCTTAGTACTTTGAGTATTATCGTATTTACTTTCTGTAGGAATACTATTATTATTGGCTTTTTGATTACAAGAAGCGAAGGCTAGTACAGCAAGAATAGCGAAAAGAAAGGCTTGCATATTGAGCATGAACTTCATTTTTTTGTTAAGGATAAACAGATTCTATTTTTAGTTTAAATCTGAAGAAGAACCTCTATGCTTTCTCTTTTCGGCAGCATCTTTGCCTATTGAGGCTTGGCGTTTTTTGTAAATATTGGTAGCGACAATAGGAACAAAAAATAGGGCTACGGTGAATAATGAAACTACCATATCTGTAGTTTCATTCTCCAGAATGTGGGTAAATTGTGAATCCGGAAAGAAATGAGTAGGAAGGGCAAGAGATAGTTTTATCCCAAGTATAGCAATGACTAAAAAAGCTGACACCTCCAAATAGGGATATTTAGTCATTAAATCCACAAAAAACTGCGCTACAAAACGCATAGCAAGAATTCCGATAAATACCCCTACCCAAATTAATCCGATTTTGTCGGTAAACGCTACTGCTGCAAATACGTTATCTATGGAAAAGGCAAGGTCCATTAGTTCTACCAAGATGACAGTTGCCCAGAATTTTCCGAATAATCCCAATGTCCATCGGTAAAGCGGTTTATGCTCCTTGTCGAGTATCTCGTGTTCGTGTTTAGCAGTAGGTTTGGTTAAAAAATAATCTATGGCGAGATAGAGCAAATATACTCCACCTAATACTTTAAGAAACCAAAATTGAACTAACCACTGCGCAAATATTAAGCAAAGCCCTCTAAAAAAATAAGCTCCAAATATTCCGTACTTCAACGCTTTTTGTCGCTGTTCAGGACCAAGGTCTTTGACCATTGTGGCAAGCACTGCCGCATTGTCTACGGATAGAAGGCTCTCTATCAGCAGTAAATTTAGTATTACTATCGCTCCTGACCAAAGATTATCCCCGAATAAACTGTGAAACAATTCCATATATTATTTTTTTATGATGCTCTTTTTTATAATGAGTGGATTTAGAATATACGCCGAAACTAACTTGTAAGCAGAAAGGTTTTAGGGGTTTCGTTGATAAAGGTCATATTTTTGAGTATTGAGTATAATTAGGGTATAATTAGGTGGCACACCTTGGGATTTTCCCCTGGGGGTAACCCAAAAGCGTTCGTGAGTGGTAGTTTCTACGCTCACGTGGAAGTAGCGCATAAGGTAAGTTTGTAAATGCCAATCTTCCCACAATTCTGGCTCGATTCTTATGAGTGTATCTCCTTGGATTGTTTGCCCGATAAGGCGAATATCTTGAATTTTTTCTTTTTCGCGCCCGATTTTTCCTTGGAAAGAAAAGGCATAAATAAGGCTACCCCCTAATGCTATCATCAGACAAAGAGTGAGCGGCTTTAAAATACGGGAATTTCCCATATTTTGAATTTTTTGGGTTAATCCCTTACCGATAATCATTCCAAAGGCTAATCCGAAGTAGGGCATAGCGTGAACGAAATAAAAGACTTTTTGTACTTTGGTGAGCATGAGCGGAAGGGAGCCGGATAATCCGAGCAGGAAGAAAAAAAAAGCATATTGTATATACTTTCTCTCCATAATATACGTACCAAAATACCGTAAGTAAACCCATATCACAAGGGTAAGTATTGCAGGAACCGCTATTTCGCCAAGTAATGCTCCAACGATATAAAACCGAGAATCAACGGTGGGTTCTGCTCCGATTCGCTGTAAGGCTCTTTTAAAAAGGTAGTTGTTTAGACTTTCTCTACTTTCAGGAAATAACATTAGGATTCCATACACTAAAGAGACCACAAGAATCAATATAAGGGTTTCTGTAATGATTTTTTTAGGGGAATCGTTGCGAAGGGCAATTCCATATAAAAGGGGCATAGCCAACGGGAATAGCCCAGGAATTCCCTTGGTTAAGCTCGACAGCATAATGGCTACACCAGCGAGAATCAGGAATAAAAGCGGATATTTTCCCTCTTCTTTTGACCGGAGAAAGCACCAAACCGAAAGCAAAACAAAAACACCCATTGTGTTTTCATGGATATTATTGGCATACGCCCAGATACATACAGGAATGATAATCCAAAGCATTACCGGTAGCCAACCGGCGTAGGATAGAGAAGTGGTTCTTTTCCATATTTGCTGAACCAACAATATAGACAATGATAGAATAAATCCAGTGTAAATCCGCTCTGTATAAAGCCCGTTACCGAGTAACCTGAAAAACAGAGATTCTATGCCAAAGGCGAGTGGGGGCTGTTCGTGGAATGAGCCAAGTCCGCCTACACTATATTTACTAAAATAAGGAAACCAGAATGTCCCTTTACCCATAGCCATATTTTTGGAGACGGAGGTATAAAGGACTGCATCCATAAACATTCCGTCCTGAATCAGCACCGGTACAATGAGGAGGGCTATCAGACAGAGTGTCAGTATCCAGAAAGGCAGATTTATTTTAACTTCCGGCTTTAACTCCATGATTTTTCTGTCCGGTAAACCGTGCCTTTAAAAATGGCTACTTTTTCTCCTGCTTGATTTTCGATAACGATTCGGTAAATACCTATTCGGCTTGTCAAGTTTTCTTCTATTGCAGTGGCAGTGATAATGTCTCCTTCTTTGAGGGGCTTCAGATGAGAGATACTCGTTTCTATGGAGACCGATTGCCGTCCATATCCGTTAGCGGCAAAAGCCAAAGCACTATCCGCCAATGAGAAAGTGATACCGCCATGCGCGATACCAAACCCGTTAAGCATTTCTTTCCGAATTTGCATCTGTAATACGGACTTTCCTTCTCCGTCTTGAAGTCTATTGATTCCCAACCACTGGCTAAAGTAGTCGGTATTCATCATTTTATCTACTATTTCAGAAGGTGTCATTTATTATCGGTTCTTTGGGGAGGTAGATTCCCTTTCTTTTTATTCAATAGGAAAATATTCATAAGCTCCAATATCATAGGGAGGCGTTCTTACACTATCCATTCTGCCACGTATGTCTGTATTATAGGATAAATTACTGATACCTGCATCAATAAGCGGGCTGCCTGACTCCGGTCTATAATCCCATTTGTAAGCATTATGAAATAAGGGATTTTGATTTTTAATAACGTTGGTAAAATAAGTGTCATAATTAAATTCTGACTCATCTATTTTCAATAAACAATTTTCTACTGTAACTTCTTTCATCTTACCGTCTATCATACCCAGAAAAAACTCATGGTCATTTCCTCCCCATGCCGCACAATTTACAAATCGGGTGCGAATATCGTAAGGTCCGTATATTTCGTTTCCGTATTTGATATAGTTAAGAACGGCTACTGTCGCATCTTTGGATTGGAAGTTCCCAGAGTTATCAAAAGTACAATTGTAAAACTCATTCCAGCCGCCCCTATCCACGTAAAGTGTATTAGATGAACAGGCGGAAAATTGACAATTTTCAACGATTACCCCCGGACATGCCCCTACGCCTCCTGTTTCGATATAGTTTACAATATACATTCCGTATGCTGCCATATTTCTAACTTTTGTATGGCGCATAGCAAGTTTAGGAACTCCGTTTACGGAGGCAGAGTCTATTTCAACTCCTACTCTTGCGTTCTTAATGACTGCATGTTCGATGACGGAGTTTGTACTAGCATTGTCTAAACGAATGCCCCTCCATTGGTCGGGTTGTTCTAGATAGTTGTAGTAGGGTCCGGTTTGAAGCCGGCTGCCTTGAAGAACTGCCGGATTTCCGGCTTGTCCTTGTATTTTGAGGGTTCCTGCTACGTGAAGCATAGAATAAAGCGCGTAAAAGGGTAACTCACCAGGAGGTTTGATTGCTACTTTATAGGGGGTAAAATGCACTTGCGCCCCAGCTTCAATGGTAAGGCTACAACCTTGGGGAACATACAAGGGACCAGAAATGACGTGGGGTTTATCATTTTTCAATACCAAATTACAGTAGGAGGTGTCATAACTAATAAAGCCATTTACCAAATCAATTGTAGCTTTAGTAGGATAAAAATAAGCATCTAATACAAATGCCCGAATTAATACTTTTTGTGTTTCATTCCCGATTTTAAAATTTAGGTAATCTTCCACAAAGGCATCTTTTGCTTGGGACTTCATATTTACAAAAACATAAATACTGTCTTTGGAGGGAATGATAACTTCTGTGGCTTCTTGCGTTTTTACACCGTCAATGATGAGCGTAAATTCTGAATTTACTCCAGACTCTAACCATATTTTTTCTACTTTGATATGGTTATTAGTTGGGTTAATTACGGCAAGCCATTCAGAAGGAGATTGGAAGGTAGTAAAAATAGTGTCAAATTTAACCGTATCAGCAGAAAACCTTAACGTCCCTTTTGATACAGTAAGTATAGGTCTCTCACATCCTAACCATGCTACACTAAATATTAGTAAAATCAGCCCTATAAAATGATAAATCCGCATATTCTTTGTTTAAATGTCATTCACTGCACAAAAGTAGCAATTATCCCCCTAACGAAAAAGAGAAAAATATGGTAACCCTTTTTCTATAAATCTACCATTTCGGCATCGGAAATGGTAGGGTTAAAAAAAGGTAAATATCTCCTATCAGATAGTTTGTTTTTATGTTCTAAGTAGTGAATAGTAAAAAATGAATAGCAAATAATAAGATTAAATTATTAATAGTCAATATTTTAGCTGATAATTATCTTATTGGTTTTTACTCACTCATACTTACCTTCAAATGTTGGGATATTAGATAAAAATGAAACGTTATCGTTTAAACTCAAATCAGAGGCTGCCCGCTTGTACAGACAGCCCCCGATTTAAGTTATCTTCACAAAAGTTTAATCCTTCATGAGCGGAACCATTCCGGTTCTTTCTCCATTTTCCCAGACCTCTAATGTATATACCCCTTTGGCAAGGGTTTGAAGATTTACCTCTGTTTTTTCAGCAGCAAGAGGGATTGTCATAATTAGCTGCCCAAGATAATTATAAATCTTTGCCGAGGCGTGATTACCCAGGTCTGTAAGCAGGATATTTATACTTTCCTTAGCTGGATTAGGATAAACGGAAAGTCTATCATTTAAGATTGGGTCAATAGATACATTCGTTACATTAAACAAAGCAGAAGAACCCACGCATCCGTTTGCATCAGTTACTTGTACACTATAAAGCCCGTTAGCCGTAGCATTGTGTGTGGGTCCATTCGCACCACTAAGCGCGAATCCATTCAATAACCATTGATATGTGGCATAGGTTCCCGTCGAAAGCAGCGTTCCTACTTGAGTAATAACCGGATTGGGTAAGGGGCTAATAGTAACAGATACCGTATCCGATATGGTGCAATTCGGATTAAGAGAGGAGGTGAAGGTAACGATATAATTACCTGCTACCGGAGTACTAACAGACGCATTTGCTTGATTGCTCGTAAAATTGTTAGGGCCTGTCCAAAGATAATTACCACTAGTAGCAGAGTTTGCACTAAGATTAAGACTTACTCCTGAACAAACCGGAGAATTAGAGGTAGCTGCTACCGAAACCGGCGTAACCGTTACCGTTTGGGATTGGGTAATTACATTGCCTGAAAGGTCGCTATATACCCAATTGATAGTATAAGTTCCTGGTGCATTGTAAGACAATGGGTCGGTTGTGGTAGCCGTTATAGGACCAGAACAGTCATCAGTAGCTTGAGGTGCACTTACACTTACACTACATTCCCCATTTACTCCGGGTAGTGGGCTAACGTTAGGTGTAGGAGGAGTGTTATCTGTTTTTGTAAGGGTAAAGCTACAAGTAGTAGTATTATTTCCTGCATCAGTAGCTGTTAATGTAACGGTAACTACTCCGCTACCAGAGAGAGGAGAACCCGCCGCTGGGCTTTGTACAAGTAAAGGGTTACCGCAGTTATCTGTTACACTCACATTCACCGAATAATCCGGCATAGTAGCGGAACATTGTGAATTTAAATTTATGGTTTGACTTCCGGGACATAGGATAACCGGAGGTACATTATCCGTATGGTTTACGGTGAATGAACAAGTTCCGATATTATTATTACCGTCCGTAGCAGACAAAGTAACAGTGGTATTACCTGCACCATTTAAAATAGTACCCGGTGCCGGGCTTTGGGTAATGGGAGCAGAACCCGTACACGCATCTATAGCACTTATCCCAGTTGTGTAATCTGGTAGTGCGATACTACAATTTGCACCCAATGAAAGTGTTTGATTTCCGGGACAAGTGATAGTAGGAGGGGCGTTGTCAGTAGTTGTTACCGTAAAACTACAAGTGGCAGTATTGCTACTTGCATCTGTAGCGGTAAGCGTTATAGTAGTTACTGCCTGACCAGATATCAATGTACCGGCTGCGGGTGATTGTGTTACGCTGATAGTTCCTGCACAAGCATCAGAAGTAACTGCATTGGCTATATAGCTTGGTAGCGCAACAGAGCAGTTAGCACCGAGTGCAAGTGTTTGGTTTCCGGAGCAAGTAATGGAAGGAGGGTTTGTATCTTGTTTGTTCACACTAAAATTACAAGCGGCAGTAATCCCTGCCGCATCAGTAGCGGTAAGGATAATCGTGATTAATCCGGAACCCGAAACTACTGTTCCTGCTGGAGGAGCTTGAGATACCGTCATTGGCCCGGCGCAACCTTGATTTACGGTCGCCATTGTAGTATAGTCTGGTAATGTTGCGGAACAGTTAGGGTTTAGTGCAAGCAATTGTGTAGCGGGGCAGCTCACCAAAGGAGGATTAGGAGATGCCGTAACTGTTACCGGTACACGCGTGGAAACGCAACTTCCACTACCTCCGCCGATATTCACTACTTCCCACGCTGTCCATACTGTTCCGTTATGTATCCATAGTGTTCCATTACCGTCATATCCTAAACTCCAAGACGAAGGACCCGGAGCGGCAGGGGCTAACTGAACGGAACTTGTATAGGCGAAAGTGTTTCTATCAATAAAACGTACTGCTTTATTCGTATAATCAAAAATCATAATTTCTGAACCGGGTACTCCCGAAAAAGAACACCAATAATTATTAATGCTTCCTGCCGGCAGTCCCGTAATAGCACCAGAAGCAATAGGTGCGCCAGTAGCGCGGCTTCTCCGATAAATTTGGCCAGCATCATAGAATACCACCTCATCATTGACAGGGTCATATCCTCCTTGACTTTGAGAATTGGGTTGTTGCTGTCCGGTTGGGCTAACAATTCCTGACCCTAATGCCCAGCCGCTTGCGTCAAGGTCATTGGTACGGTAGCCGGTTGAGCCATAAGAATTGGCTTCAAAAGTATTCGTATTAGAGTTCCACCATGAACCGCGGAAGTCAAAATTACCGGATACACTACTTAGTTGTACCCCATTTGCATCAAAGGTTACAAGCGGGACACCGGTACTTCCTCCTGTGCTTGCATAATAAAGACTAAATTGAGGGTTGTAAACCACTCCGATAGGAGTAGAACCCGGAGTATATGGAAGTGTCAGCGCACTTTGTTGAACAGTCCCTGTAACTAGGCTATTTGAGCCGCCCCCTCCTGCTCCTCCTCCGAATACCGCCTCTGCATAATAAGTAGTGGTACCGGTTGGATTTACGGTAAAAGGAAGCCCACTTTGGCTTGAACCAATGGAAACACCCCCTGTTGGGGTAGTGTACCATAGAATAGAATCTCCGGTAGTGGTCCCGCTTAACTGCACACTTTGACCGGGGCAGAAAGTAGAAGGAGTAGCCGTTACGTTGGTAGGGGGAGTTACGTTTGCAGGAGCAACCGTTAGAGAGGTTCTTTCGGAGTAACATACTTGGCTTCCTCCTCCCCATGAGATGATAACCTCTCCATTGCCGGATTGGTAGCCGGCAGTATTATTTTGGTTCACACCAATGCTGTATGAGCCACCACCACCGCCGTGGGTAGGGTCTGTGCCGCCGCCGCCGCCAGAATAGCCGCCGCCGCCGCCGCCGCCGCCGTAGAGGTTACCCCCTCCACCGCCACCGCCAAAGCCTCCAACTCCACCGCAGCCGCCTCCACCGCCAGCGCAATATCCCGGACCTCCTATCCATGTACTATAGCTAGCTCCCCCGTAGGCTCCTCCTCCGGCAGATAACCACCCAGCTCCTCCGCCTGAACAAGGAGAGCCAGACCATAATCCGGCATTTCCACCGTTTCCTCCTGTACCACCAAGATTCCCGTCGGAAGAAGCACCGCCGCTTGTCCCCGTAAGTCCTGCGGCATCAGGGTGTAAGGGAGATGAACCGGTATAATTACATTTTCCTCCCCCTCCTCCTGCTGCAACAAATAAGGTGGGGATATTGTCATACACAAACGTACCTCCACCACCACCGGAGCTATTTTGAGTCTGCCCCCCCACTTGTAATAAGCCCATCTCTCCTACGATAATAGTCAATACTTGTCCTGGTGTTACCGCGTAAGTCCCCATCATTCTTGCCCCTAATCCGCCGCCGCCGCCATTGCTGCCTCCTCCTTGCGCCCCTCTTGCGTCTATGTCAATGGAGGTTACGCCGGGAGGGACGGTAAAAGTTTGGGGAGAACCGGTAAAACTAAATGATTGAGAACCCGACCCGCCCCCACCGCCGGAACCGGTATAGGTAGCTTCTGCATAATAGGTCATAGCTCCCGCTGGAGTAACGGGAAAGTTAGCTCCGCTAAGGCTCGAACCCAAAGAAGTACCTCAACCCAAATAGGAGGTACTTCTTTGGGAAAGTTAGCTCCGCTAAGGCTCGAACCCAAAGAAGTAC
>CAUJFT010000389.1 GCA_963169475.1 Bacteroidota bacterium
ACGGACCAGCTGCCCGAAAAGTGCAACTTGGAGACATTATAATCATCATAGGCTATGCCTTGATGACCCCAGCAGAAGCAAAAGAATTTGAGCCAGCACTCGTTTTTCCCAATGACCAAAATAAACTCTCTACCTGATGAACCCAAAGCTAATTGCTATCCTAAAATACCTTATTGGTATTAGTGTTGGAGTTTTGCTGTTTTATTGGGCATTTCGTGATACCTCTATAGAAAATATTCGGAGTTATTTTAAGACTGCAAGATGGGAATGGCTTATCTTCTCGATGGCATTCTCGGTACTAAGCCATTTTGTAAGGGCATTGCGTTGGCGTATGCAGCTACAAGCCGCTGGCCACAAAATCTCACCGGCTTCTGCCTTTGCGGCAGTGATGTTTAATTATTTAATCAACCTTACCTTTCCAAGAGCAGGAGAAGTAGCAAGAGGAACTATCGTTTATCAGTCGGATAAAATTCCGGTTACGATAAGTATAGGAACGGTGTTTACAGAAAGATTAATCGATGTACTCATGCTTGGTATATTATTTCTAACCTCATTCTACTTGGCATCTCCTCAACTTCTTTCTTTTTGGGAAACAATCAATGCAGGAAAGACCAGTAGTTCAGGAGTACTGATACCCGGACTATTGGTGGGTAGTATTATTTTAGGCGGGCTTGTATGGGTTTTGAGGGAGAAATTATTAAAAGTATCATTCATAAAAAAGGGGTATGATGCCTTGATAAATATACTAAATTCCGTATTGAGTATTTTTAAGTTAAAAAATCCTATACTTTTTATTTTTTATACGCTCGTAATATGGGGGTGTTATTGGATGATGATGTATGTTGGGCTTTATTGTTTTGAACCTATAGCAGAACTCTCCACTTCCCAGAGCTTACTGAAATTTGCCTTTATTGGAACGGTAATTGGCAGTGTTGGTATGGCGTTACCGATTCCTGGAGGGATAGGTCCTTACCACAATGCTATTATTTTTACCTTTGTGGCATTTAGTCTTTTTCCGGAAGAATCTCTTTCCAGAACGATGGGGCAGACCTTCGCCTTTGCCTTTCATTCTGCCCAAATGCTCGTACAGATTATAGGGGGGCTTATCGGCTATCTTTACCTTGTCTTAAAAAAAGGGCGGGTTATCGAAAAAAAATAAAAAAATATTTGGTGGATTCAAAAAAAGGTTATACCTTTGCACCACATTTGAAATATGTACCTCATGCCCCGTTCGTCTAGCGGCCTAGGATGTCTCCCTTTCACGGAGAAGACCAGGGGTTCGAATCCCCTACGGGGTACGTTTCTTTCCCAAAACCGACAAAACCTTGTCGGTTTTTTTTATTCATAGTACCTATCGATTGTTTGTCCGATAGAGAGTGTGAGTTCGTAGAGAACCCGCTCAAACGGAGTAAAATTTTATCATATTGTTACAAAACCGTATTAAATTCGTTACTTTGTATCGGAATGTAAATTTCCAAACAATGCGGGTAATTGATTATGAACAAAAGATATTTTATTCTATTTATCGGCTTTCTATTCTGCTTTGGTGTCGTATCGGGGCAAAAAAATGTAACGCTAAGCGGGTATGTGCAAGATGCAAAAAGCGGCGAGATGCTGATGGGAGCAACGGTAGCTTTACCTGAATTGGAATCCGGAACCTATACAAATAGCTATGGATTTTATTCTCTGACCATTCCGGAGGCTGATTCCCTTTTAGTTGTGTATTCTTATCTTGGATATGCCGATAAGTACCTGAAAGTAGCCATGAAAAACAGCCTCGCTTTGACAGTGAAATTAGATGTGGCAGACGTAAGTACAGAAACCGTAGTAATCACAGAAAATAAAGCACGCCAAAACGTAGAGAAACCCACGATGGGCGTAATCGAAATGTCCATAGAACAAATAGAAATGCTCCCTTATATTGGAGGAGAAAAAGATTTACTCAAAGCACTCCAGCTTTTGCCTGGGGTTCAGGGTGGGTCAGAGGCTTCTGCAAATTTCTACGTAAGAGGTGGACAAGGAGACCAAAACTTAATCCTGCTCGACGAAGCACTTGTGTATAACCCTTTTCATCTTGGAGGCTATATGAGTACCTTTAATACGGACGCTATCCGGAATGTAACCCTTTACAAAGGAAGTTTTCCGGCTCAATATGGCGGGCGTTTGTCTTCTATCTTGGATATTTCTATGAAAGAAGGAAATAATCAACGGTGGGGAGTGGAAGGAGGGATAGGGTCTGTTACGTCTCGGGTTTTAGTAGAAGGTCCCATTATCAAGGAAAAAATGTCTATTGTGATTTCTGCAAGAAGAACGTATTTGGATTTACTTATGCGCCCATTTTTACCAAAAGGAACAGATGTGGGATACTTCTTCCATGACTTAAACGGGAAATGGAATTGGAACATCAGTAAAAAGGACCGTGTATATCTGAGTGGATACTACGGGCGCGATAAACTCTATACGAATCTTTTTACGCCTACGGATACTACGAGGTTCGGAGTATATTGGGGGAATAAAACTTTCACAGCAAGATGGAATCACCTCTATAATGATAAACTCTTCTCTAATACAACTTTCGTTTATAATGATTATTTATACAATAATGATTTTACCCTTTCGGGTTTTTCCATTCGTATGCTATCAGGAATCCGAGACATAAATGGAAAAATAGATTTTGATTATTTTCCTAATTTAAGGCATAAAATCAAATTTGGCGCAAATTATACTTATCACACTTTTACGCCTTCGTCTGTTAAGTATAAAACGACTATGATTGACTCTCTATCTTTTGAGAATATACAGCAAAAATTTGTTCACGAAAGCGCGCTTTATTTGAATGATGAGTATATTTTTAACGAAAAACTGAACATGAACTTGGGAGTTCGCGCACCCTTTTTTGTATATAAAGATACCCGTTACTTTGGGGTTGAGCCGCGGTTTACTCTGAACTATATCATGGATAAAAACACTTCGATTAAAGGGAGCTATACCATGATGAAGCAGTATGTAACCCAAATTAGTAGTTCGTCTATCTCCCTTCCGTTTGACCTCTGGGTACCAGCTACAGACACAGTAAAACCCCAAACAGCACACCAAGGAGCGGTAGGGCTTTTTAAAAACTTTTTGGGAGATAGGTATGAGACGAGTTTAGAGTTTTATTATAAATATTTGTCCAATCAGGTGGACTATCAGGAAGGAACTAAATTTTATATTAATAGTAATTATCCAGGCGCGCTTGTATTTGGCAAAGGCTGGTCTAATGGAGGAGAATTTTATCTCCGAAAAAGAG
>CAUJFT010000390.1 GCA_963169475.1 Bacteroidota bacterium
TATCCCAAGATTTGTGGCAGGGGTCGCAAGGGTAAAACAAGGAGATAAGTGGGGATTCCTCAAGCTAAATGGGAAACTCCTCACCGAACTTAAATATGATGAAACCGGAGACTTCGGTTCGGGGCTTGCACCCGTAAAGCAAAAAGATAAATGGGGATATATTGACCTCAACGGGAAAGAGGTGATTCCACTTATCTATGAGGCGGCTTCTTCTTTCAAGGATAATAAAGCCTTAGTTACCAAGGAGAGTAAAAATTTTTACATTAATCCACAAGGTGGACTAGATACAGGGAAAAAAGGAGGGATAACCCCCGAAATCGAAGAAAGTATTCCGATTAAAATCTCTGAACCTCCTGTACAAGAAAAGCAGCCCCCCACAAGACCCGTAGAAAAGGTTAAGGCTAAAATTGAAAATCGAAAAAATAACGCCGTAAAACCTAAACTCCCACCCGAAGTCCAACAAAAAATGGACTACTATCAGACTACTCCGAAAAAATAGTATTCCTTATGTTAATATTTTATAAACAAAAACGACTATTTCGTATTGATTTTTATATATTAAACTTCTTTTTGTACATGAAACATAATTTTATAGCACTTGTTATTTTAACGGTTTTCGGCTTAAGCAGCCCATTTTGGGGAGTCGCCCAAAATAAATCCGTGCTTGAAAGCGAAAAGTTTGGACAAACGATTCAGGAAAATGACCTCCGGTCTCAACTTTTTTTTCTTGCCAGCGACCCACTTGAAGGGAGAGAAACCGGCACACACGGGCAAAGAGTTGCAGCCCAATATATCGCCTCCCGTTTTATGCAGATAGGGCTGCTGCCCGGAAATGGAAAAAGCTATTTTCAAGATTTTAATGTCGCCTCAGTAACCCTAAATGAAAGTAGCTTTAGCATCGGAAAAAATAACTTCGATTATCGAAAAGACTATTTTTGCATTAACCTCGCTGATATGCCTCAAACCCTTAGTACTAATTGGGCGTTTGCAGGATACGGTATCGAAAGTGATAATTACAATAATCTTTCCGGTATGTCGCTTTCTGGGAAAAATATCCTTATACTCGGTACTAATCAAGGAAAACCAATTACTAACCTAAGAATGCTTTTTGCCAATTGGCTACAAATTATGGAGAATCTGCAAAGCAAAGGAGCGGAATCCGCATGGATGATTGTCCCGGATTCTGTCTATAACCGAATCAATATTTATGGTAATTTTTCTACTCTTAACCTTGTCAAAGAGGAAAAAAAATCTATGCCTGTTTTTTTTATCAGTGAAAAAATGGGCAACTTATGGCTACAAGCTCTTTCCAAAAGGTATTCTTTTAAGGGAATAGATGCCCTACTACAAAAGACCGCAACCCTTCCTGAAGTGGATTTTACAAAAGAAAAGTTAAGCTATAAGGCTTCCATCTCCTCCGAAAAAATCAAGGCTTCTAATGTATTGGGCTATCTCGAAGGGACTGATAAGAAAGAGGAACTGATTGTAATTACTGCTCACTATGACCATCTTGGTATCCAAAATGGAGAGGTTTACAACGGGGCAGATGATGATGGGTCCGGAACGGTTACGGTGCTTGAGCTTGCAGAAGCATTTGCCAAAGCGGCAGCAGAAGGCAAACGTCCCAGAAGAAGTATATTGTTTATGACGGTTTCAGGAGAAGAAAAAGGGCTTTGGGGTTCGGAGTTCTATACTGAAAATCCTGTATTCCCACTTCAAAAAACAGTAGCAAATCTTAATATAGATATGATTGGGCGCGTGGATAAAAGCTATGCCGGTAGGAAGGATTCTGCAAACTATGTATATATTATCGGAGCTAATAAGATTAGTACTGAACTTGACAGTATTAATAAGGCGGTAAATAATGCTTCGGTTCGTATTGTACTTGATGAAAAATATAATGACGAAAATGACCCCGAAAGATTCTATTATAGAAGCGACCATTATAATTTTGCCAAAAATGGAATTCCCGTTATTTTTTACTTCACCGGTGTGCATAAAGACTATCATAAGCCTACGGACGATATAGATAAAATTAATTTTACCAAAATGGTAAAAATCGGAAAACTGATTTTTGGAACTGCGTGGGAACTTGCCAATAAGGAAAATAGAATTCGGATTGATGTTAGGCAAGAAAACTAATAACTACATAAATATGTTGTTATTGTGAGCTATTTTTCAATAATTGAATTATTTTTACGTTATTCGTTTCTTAAAAGCCTCTGGCTTCATACTAGGATATTTTTTTATTACGGACTATATCATACCTTAACTTAATTAACAGAATGGAAAATAAAATAAGTGTTGCCGTTGTTGAAGATAATAGAGATATTCGGGAAGGACTTAGGATAATGTTGGAGACCACAGAAGGTTTTGTTCTCAGCGGATTGTATGAGTCTACTGAAAGGGCAATTCAAGAAATTCCATATAAGATTCCCGATGTAATCCTAATGGATATAAAATTTCCCTCCGGAATGAACGGAATCGAGTGTGTCAAGGTTCTTAAAGATAGACTTCCTGACTTAGATATTCTTA
>CAUJFT010000391.1 GCA_963169475.1 Bacteroidota bacterium
GGTACGAAAACCGCAGCGGATACAATAATAACCGAGAAGGAGGGTACGAAAATCGCGGTGGATACAATAATAACCGCGGAGGAGGGTACGAAAACCGCAACGGGTACAATAATAGCCGCGGAGGAGGGTACGAAAACCGCAATAACCCTCAAAACCGTAAGCAAGTTAGAAACGCGCCCATCAAAAAAACACCTGTTAATTACGGATTTGAAGAGGAGTTCATTCCGGAAATTACATTGAATGAAGCAACAGAAATGCGCCTTAACAAATTTATTGCACAATGTGGGGTTTGTGGCAGAAGAGATGCAGATGATCTAATCAAGGACGGGAAAGTTCAAGTAAATGGTATAACCGTTACCCAAATGGGCGTAAAAATACACCCTAACGAAGACGTAATATCCTACAACGGAGAGATACTAAGTCGTCAAAAAAAGATTTATATCTTGTATAATAAACCTAAAAGCACTCCTTCATACACCGATGATGAAAGCGGAAAGAAAACCGTACTTGATACTATTGAGGAAGCCACAAAGGAAAAGGTTTATCCCGTAGGTAGGCTTGATAAAGATACTACAGGACTCATCATCCTAACTAATGATGGAGACCTTACAGAAAAGCTTACTCACCCTACAAACGAAATTCGTAAATACTATCATGTGATTCTTTCAAGGAGGGTCGCCGAAGAGGATATGCAGCAACTTCTCGATGGTCTCGAACTAGAAGATGGGTTGGCAAAGGTAGATTCTATACAATATGTTGAAGGAAGAGGTAGAGAGGAGGTACTTGTAGAAATTCACATCAGTAGAAATCGTATTGTCCGGAGAATGTTTGAATCACTCGGTTATAAAGTGAAAATGCTTGATAGGGTAAAAATCGCATTTCTTACCAAAAAGGGAATCCCAAGAGGAACTTGGCGTTACCTTGATGAAAAGGAAATGGCTTACCTTAAAATGTTGCCTTCTCACCAAGGAGAAAGCCTATCCATCAATCAGTATGACACGATTGATGCAGACGACAACGCCGAAGCAGAGGCTTGATTTCTCAACTCATATAAAAGGGTAAGACTATATATATCTTAGGGCTAACCGTTGTGCAATCTTGTACAACGGTTTTTCTTATTAGTAACAAAACTAACCCCTAATGCCCTTAGTTTGAGTGGGGAAAATAGGAGCAAATGAGAATTTTGGCAAATCAAACGCAATAATATAGACATAACTTATTATATTTGCACTCGTTTTTAAGTTTCAATTATTTTTACGTAATTTATATGAAAGTAATTTCTGATGCCCGACTAAATAACAAACGTGCTTTGATGCGAGTGGACTTCAATGTTCCTTTGGATAAAGCAACTTTAAAAGTAACTGACGACAAAAGAATCCGTGAAGCCATTCCTTCGATACAACACATTTTAGACCAAGGTGGCTCTGTGGTACTCGTCTCTCATCTTGGAAGACCCAAATCGGGACATGAGGACAAATATAGTCTTCGACATACATTGGACACGATTCGGAATTACATAAAAGGAGAAGTATTGTTTGGAGGGGATTGTATCGGAGAAGAAGCCTTTACTCTAAGTAAAAACCTCCAACCGGGTCAAGTATTAGTATTGGAGAATGTACGTTTTTATTCTGAAGAAGAAAAGGGAGATAGGGCATTTGCAGAAAAGCTCTCTCGCCATGGTGATATTTATGTAAATGATGCGTTTGGAACGGCTCACAGAGCGCACGCAAGTACTACGATTGTCGCAGAGTTTTTTCCCGAAGAAAAATATGCCGGCTTCCTTCTTGCTAAAGAAATAGAAATGGCAGAAAAAGTAGTAGAAAACTCTGTTCATCCCGTAACGGCAATCATGGGAGGTGCGAAAGTCTCTGATAAAATTCTTATCATTGAAAGACTGCTTGATAAGATAGATTATCTATTAATCGGTGGAGGAATGGCTTATACTTTCCTTAGAGCAAGGGGCTACAAAACAGGCACTTCATTAGTAGAAGGGGACAAAATTGCAGTAGCAGCTCAACTTATAAAAGATGCAAGGGCAAAAAATGTTACTATTCTTTTGCCGATTGATTCTGTAGTTGCTGATAAGTTCGCAGAAGATGCAGCAACACGTATTGCACAAAGTACGGATATGCCAGATGATATGATGGGATTAGACATCGGTCCCCAAACCTTTGAGGCTTTCTTCGATACGATTATGGATTCTAAAACGATTCTTTGGAATGGACCTATGGGGGTCTTTGAAATGGAGAAATTCGCAGCCGGTACCAATGCGGTTGCGCAAGCGGTAGTGAAAGCCACAGAAAACGGAGCATTTTCATTGATAGGAGGAGGAGACTCTGCCGCCGCCGTGGCAAAAGCCGGGTTAGAATCAAAGGTATCCTATGTTTCAACTGGTGGAGGAGCTTTGTTAGAGTTTCTTGAAGGAAAAACGCTACCCGGTATTGCTGCACTTGGATAAATCAACGTGTATTATAAAGAAATTCTTCGCTATTGGTAGCCTCTTCTGTAATTTCGACTTCAATTTACCAAATTCCCGTAGCAAATAGATTGTCTATTGGTTTTGATGTTCTCCTAAAAATATGCACTATTATATTAATCAAAAATCATTTGTTTTTCGCTTGATATTGGTTTTCGGCTTGGTAACCTTTTTTAATATCAACGTATTTTCTCAATTTCCTCCTAATATTTATCAGGGAAATACCCTGCCCAAGGCTACCCCTAACGCTACTCCTCCAGATTCTGCAAAACTCAACCTTCCCGGGTTAGACCAGCGATTAGAGGAGTTAAGAAAGGCGGGAGTTCCCGAAGATGTTATACAAGCATATATTCAACAGCAAAGTACGAATCAAGGAAAAAGCCCAAGCCCCACCGCTCCTACCATGCAACCCACAGCAACTGATTTGGCTACAGGGCAGGCACAACCCCCCGCCGGAGTGTCTCCAATACCGGGTGTGCCTTCCGGCACTGGAGATAACCCTACCTTACTCACGCTCTATAACGCAAAGTTAGACCGAGTGGATACTTTCAGAACTAAAGATGAATGGTACAAGCAATTCCTTAGGGAGGATAAAAATAGGAAGCAACGAAATTATGAAGACGCACTTTCTAATCCTAATACAATTTTTGGACATCATATTTTTATAAAAGAGGATTTTACCCGCTCTGATACCACTTCTTATGCACCACCAGAAGATTATGTGATTCAAATTGGCGACCGTTTTCTCGTACAAGCAGTAGGACCTGCCGAAGTTTTTGAACAACTTGTTGTGGATAAAGACGGTACGGTATTTAGAAACTTCATGGGTAAAAAGGCGATTGGAGGGACTACTTATCGAGAAGCACGCAAAATATTAGAGGCTTCTTACCGAAAACTACTACCCGATGAGGCTACCGTTTTGATTAGCCTTGTAAAAAGTAAAGGAACAATCTCCGTCAATGTACTAGGAGAAGTAGAGGAACCCGGTACTTACACTCTACCCGCAGTTACTAACGCAATTAGCGCGCTTTTTGCTGCAAAAGGAATTAACCCCTTGGGTAGTGTACGAAATATTTATGTAAAACGTGATGGTAAAACCATAAAGGTAATAGATTTATATGCTTATCTCATTGAGGGTAAAACGGAGCAAGTCTATCTAAAAAATAATGACTACATCTATGTACCAATGCAAACCGCCGTAGTACAAGTCATAGGAGGCGTAAAACGACAAATGAAATATGAAGTAAGGTCGGGAGAAACTGCCATAGATGCGGTTCGTTTTGCAGGAGGGCTGACCTATGAGGCTACGCCCGACAAAGCCCAAATCAACCGATTAGATGATGGAAAAGATATTATCATAGACTTTAATTTTAAAAATGAAGGAAATAAGCCGATTTTTGACGGAGACCTACTTAGAATCCGTACCGCTTATCGCCAACTTGAAGCAATTGCTCAAATCGAAGGAGCAGTAAAGTATCCCTCTAGCTACAAATGGTATAAGGGAGGAAGAGTAAAAGACCTTATCGAAATGGCTGGCGGGCTTACTAAGGAGGCTTACCTTGACCGTGCCTATATTGTGAGAGTTACTCAACCCGGTCAGTTGAGTTATATTCCTATTGATTTAAGAAGCCTCGAAAAAGACACGCTTGATAATCAACGAATTGAGTTTCTCGATAAATTGATAGTATATAATCAATTGGATTTTATTAAGAAAAGATATCTCTCCGTGGTTGGGAGTGCTAATAAACCCGGACGTTTTGAAATTACAGCGACTACTACACTCAAAGAAGTACTCTTGAAATCCGGGGGACCGGATAGAGATGCAGAAGCCCAAAGCGTAGAATTAGCCTATTTCAGCGAAGCAAGAGAAAATGTAATAAGAGTACAAGAAACAAAGAATGCTTATTTATTTTTTAATGAGTATTCCCCAACTACAGAAGAAAAAGAAAAGGCTATTTATACACTAAGTAAAGATTTTGAGGGGGCAAAAGATTATATTATTGACTCTTTATACTATCAGATTACCCCCCCCAATAAAAAGTTTATTCGCCGAATAAATTTGGGAGATAATTGGCTGAACAACCCTATCTTAGACACTATCTTTGTCAGAAACTACGAAATACTCTATATAAACTCTCGTTTTGACTTTCAAACTAATTTTAATATTTCTATAGAAGGAGGAGTAAATAATCCGCGGATGATTCCCATAAGTAAGACGATGACGATTAAAGATGTTATTTATGCAAGTGGGGGATTCAGCCCAAACACAGAAATTACAGTGGCAGACCTTTATACGCGTTATCGGGACATAGACAAAGGGAATTTTGGGCTTAAAACACCACAAAAGGAAATGATTCGTATCAATATCTCTCTTGATTGGAAAACCGACCCGCGATTGGATTCCATCCTGATTTACCCCTATGAAAGAATTGTCTTTCAAGACCAGAGGAACTTTGTTCAAGCCGGTTTTATTGATGTAAAAGGGCTTGTAAATAATCCTCAAAATGTAAAATATTCTCCTAAAATGACGCTGAAAGATGCTATCTATATTGCAGGAGGGGTTAAAATAGAGTCTGACTTTAATAGAGTTGAGATTTCGCGGGTACTCGATATTGAGAATACAAACGGAGAAGTACTTCCGTTAAGCGTAAAAACTATTACTATAGCGATTAGCCAAGATTGGCAAAATGACCCTCGCTTAGATGAGATACTATTGTTGCCCTACGACCAAATTTTTGTGCGCCCCAATCCGGATTTTAAATTACAGGAAAGCGTATTCGTGGAAGGAGAGATATTAGTTCCCGGAGAGTATGTAAAAGGAAAAGCCGACGAGCGACTTAGCCAAATGATAGCAAGAGCGGGAGGATTTACAAAAACCGCATTTCCAAGTGGAGCTTATCTTA